>JBJTCW010000090.1:0-9637 GCA_046092065.1 Candidatus Nitrosotenuis sp.
AATAATAATCAGTCCAGTCTTGTTTGCGCTGGTGTATCAGCCTGACTCGTTTTCTCTAAGCTGGAACCAAGGACGTGGGGGCTGGCTTTTTGCAACCGCATTCATTGTTGCAGAGTTAGTTGGAATCAAGCTGGTAATATCAAAAAGCAAGGTCCTAATGACAATTCCATTTGCTGGTGCAGTAATTGCATATCTGATACTACTTGATCATGGATTGCGCAACTACATCAAAGAAGGCGGCAAAGTCTATGACGTTAATCTGATAAATTCTTGGACCTGGCTTTGGGATTTTGTGATAATGGCAGCATTTGTGATTGCCGTTGTAACTATACTGTTTGGCAAAAGATGGATTAGAATAGCTCCCGCGGGACCGATATTTCTTTGCGGTAGCGCAATTATTCTATCACTGGATGCGTTTTTCCCATATGACACACTAGGTCCACTGCAGTATGTTGTTCCATCTCTGGTCAAGGCAAACGTGGAGATAATCAAGTTCTTCCATCTGGGTACTGCAATAGCTAGGGACAATCTCATGTTTTTGAGCGGAGACCACGGCCACATGGCACTGCAAGTGTTTTGGCCGTCAGCTGGCGTGCATTCTGTGATAATCTATTCTTTGGTAATGATGGCGTTTTTGCTCAAAATGAACATTATTCCAAAAAGAAAGGCAATGTACTTTGCAATTGGAATAGCCGGAACAATCGGAGTAAACATAATTAGAATATTTTCGCTGTCTTTGTTTGTGCTCAAAGTATCTGCAAACCCGACAGAATTTGAGCAGTTCCATGGGGTAGCAGGAGAGATTATGTTTTTGCCGTGGCTCTTTGCATATCTGTTTGTGGTAACTGCAATAGAGACAAAGAGGCTCAAAAAGCAGGCAGCCTAAAAGAAATTCTCAATCGAGCTTTGCCCATGCATATCAGACAACTCTGATACCCGAACGCCTAATCTTCGAATGTCTTGGTTTTGATCAACTAGTGCTTCCTGCAACAGAATAAGGGATGTCTTTTTGAGCTCATCAAGATTTGATGTTGGATTTTTGAGCATTCTGGACTTTGTCTTGTTGGACAAATCCGACTGGACAAACTGGATTCCAACGGATTTGAACATTTTTTTGTGCTTTAGTATTGTATCATGCAAATCTGTGCAAATCTCTTCTATTGCGTTTGACAAAAATCCAAGATCCCTCGAGTCCTGTTTTAGTGTGATAATTCTGGAATATTGCACCGCAGGTGCGCGCTCTGATACAGGATCATCATCGATTCCCCTTGCGGAATTGTAAATGTAGGATGAGATTTTTTTGCCAAACATTTTGTTTAGCGTGAATATGTCCATCTTTCTCAAATCTGCAATGCTGGTAATGTTCATGTCGGAAAATTTTTCCTCAGTAACCTTGCCTATTCCTGGAATGTCGCCAACTTTTAGCTGGTCCAAAAAAGATTCAATCTTTTCTGGCTCGACTACTGTGAGGCCATCTGGTTTTTTGAACCCAGATGCAATCTTTGATACTAGTTTGTTATCTGATATGCCTACAGTACACGTCATTTTCAGCTCGGCACGAATCTGGTTTTTGAGCTGCTGAGCCAAGTGAGTCGCAGATGAAAACTTGCCTTCGACTCTCTTTGTGACATCCAAGTATGCTTCATCCCTTCCAACGTACTCGAATACGTCAGCGTAACTTTTCATAATGTCCATGCCTTTTTGCGATATCTCGGAATAATATGGAAAATCCGCAGGCAAAAATGTCGATTCTGGAATCTCTTTGAGGCGAGCCTTGGCAAACTTGATTGGCATGCCTGACTTTACGCCATATCTTCTTGCGATATAGTTGGCAGTTGCTATTGCTCCACTGTCGCCACCCCTGTCGGAAAAAATGCAAACGCAGACAGGTCTTGTCTTTAGGGTTTGATTCCTAATTTCCTCACACTGGGCAAAAAAATAGTCAAAATCAATGTGAAAGATGATCCTCATCGTATTGTGTAATGCAAAAAATCCTTATTACAATATCGGGTCGGCTCAGTCTAAATAACACAATATCTGCGATAAATCGTTGGAATATCCAATAAAGCCTGATGAGAAGGGAATCAAGATAATAGCTCAGGAAATGGAGCCTGAAAAAATGTATTATTGCTATCACAACAAAAAAGTCATGCTTGTTTACAAAGATGAACAAGAGTTTCTCAACTGTTATGAAATAGAAGACGAGGAAATCGTCAATATGGCAAAGGACTGCAAGACCCCAGAAGAAATCGAAAAAATAATTGATGCATATTTGAAATCAAACAACTTAAGCATTAAATAAAAGCAAACGGGCAACATAGCAAATCATGAGCGAATCCGACAAACCAACAGACGCACAAGAAATTTTGGAAGAATCACAAAAACTCAAAACCACGGAGGAAGAAGACAGCAGAAAAACACGAGATGTCATATTTGTTGGAACAAAACCGATCATGACTTATGTCACCGCTACACTGACTCAGCTTTCAACTCAGCCGTTTGTAACTATCAAGGCACGAGGACAGAGAATCACACAGGCAGTGGATGTATCGCAGATGATTGTCAAAAAAATGAACACCGTAGGCTATATCGTCAAAGATGTTAGAATCTCATCTGATTCATTATTGTCGCAAGACGGCAAGACCAGAAACGTCTCTACAATAGAAATTGACATTTCAAAGTAAGAACTATTACCGGATTTCAATAGTGTGTGGAATTGCAATAATTTCTGTATTGGTGGTATTTCAGAACTTTAGCTCATGCCCGGCAAGGCAGTTTTCATTAATTGATGAGATGGTTCGCTATCAGGATACGATGGATTATTCTGAATGTGTTCCTTTGGCGGAAAAAATTCAACTATTCAATTCACAATGCAATTCCAATCTTGAAGTGCTAGAGTGCCGTTAAGCCCGAAATAAAAGACACTCCAAAGTAAACCAGAACAGCATTGATTCCAATCATGAATATTTTGTAATATTTTCCTGAAATGAATCTGGTTCCCTTGGACGATATTACCGAGACAAAGCCCAGCCATGCATAGTCCATCCAGATGTGTAGCCCAAACATTACCAGTACACCCCAAAATGACCATAGTATCATGGCGTCTGAAATCAGCTTGATTCCGATGCTAAACCACCAGACCAAAAAGAACGGATTGAGCCCTGTCAGCAAAATTCCGGTGAGTAATGGTCCGTATTTTGTGTTCTTTGCATTTGTTCCCTTTAGCGCAGATCTTGTCTGTAATATGGCAAATCCAAAAATGCTTGCAGCACCAAGAACTGTAATTATTGTTCTAAACTGAGGAAACGATTCCAAAGATAACACGCCAAGGCCAATCAAAATAACCAGTGGCAGCTCCACCATTGTATGACCTATGGCGATTTTGAGTCCGGCAGTTTTTTGTCGCATTCCGCTTGATATTGTGGATGCAAATAATGGACCTGGTGCCATAACCCCGGATGCGGAAACTAGCATTACTGTGGCAAAAAATGCGAAAAACTCTTGCATTTATCCGTACATCGAGTCGCGAAGGACTCTGGTCTCTTTTTCGGTTTGTTTGATCTGCTTTTCTGCTTCCTCTGCTTGTTTTCGCATCATGGATAAATCACATGACACTCCTGGCAAAATTTTTGATACTGCCATACACAGATTCACACTCGAATCAAAGTCAGGACCTGACTCGTTGACATCAATCAATATGACAATGACATTTTGATTGTACAGCATTCCTTGGTTTAGCAGCTCTCCAGGTATTCCTGGTATGGTACCGCTTTGCAAAACCAACATACCTGCTTGTTTAATTTTCTCTCTAGCCTCTGGAGTGCTTCCAGCTGCAATTACCTGCTTTTTGTCCTCCGGTGTTAATCTCATTGGGGATGAGCTGACCACCAAAGAACACTTGTGCTTTTTTGCCCACAGTAACATCATTTTTGCAATTGACCTGTGTTGGGCTTCATTCACTGTAAGAAATGACGAAAACACTCCCACTTTGAGATCGGAATTGACATAGATTCTGGTGGCATAGCTAGGTATTCCGTCTTTGAGAATGGATACGGTTGGAAAATCATTGGAATCCACAAAGCCGACCAAATCATAGTTGTTGCCATGCATGAGTGATTCGCTTGCAATTGCACTGGTGAAACCTACTGAGGGAAATCCGTCAATGATGTAGCCGCCGTCGATATTGATTGGCTTGGTCTCTTTAATCCATAATCTAGAACTCATTATCTACTTTGGGCTAAATATCGAAATATACTTTGCAGTTTTATCAGCAATCCAAAATGCAAAAAATGACGGAATGATGCCTGTTTTGTATGATTTTGATTATGTCTGCTTTGATGATATTTTGAGATGAATCTTACATATTGCGGACAAAGTTGGTAGGATAATACGAGTTTATGATCAGGTCCGATATTTCCAAAATTGGTATTATCACTAAATCCTTATCAATCCAGTAATCATCTCAAAAGATGGCAAGGAAATGGCTCTAGTACAAGACAAGCTAACAATAATGGCCTCACAAGACGTATCTGAAGACCAAGCAGAACGATTTGAAGTAGAGTGCGGATTTTGCGCAAAACCAATTGCCGTTAGAAGCCTTGAAGCACATATCATGGCATTTCATGCCAAAGAGTACAAGCACTAGGAAAACTTTTTGTGATCTGAATATCTGATTTTACGAGATACTTCGTATTTTTTCAAATCAAACTCGTCCAGTCTGATTCCATGACCTACAGTGATCTTTATCTTTGGAATCATTATTCCATCATCTTCAATCAAATCAACAATGATGCTTTTACCGCCAAATTTTGCATCCTGCATGTTTGCGGCTAATACTGGAATCCTGTTCTCAAGTGATCTTGTCTGACAATACAAGTGCCATGGGTGTATTCCTCGTCGAACTATTCTTGCCGGAGAAAACAACACTTGGGCTCCCTTTTTGACCATGGTTTCTGCAACATCTGCAAAGACCATGTCATAACAGATCAAAACGCCAAACTTGCACTTGGTCGAAAAAACCTTGGCTTCAACTCCTGGCTTTATCGAAGCTCCCTCATAGTCAAAGGGATGAATCTTGTCCTGTGTGCCGATAAACTGTCCTGAACCATCAATGACTGGTGCGGATATGGTCTGCTTTGTGCCTGACTTTGTGTAAAATGCGCCTGCAATAACACTCATGGAATATTGCTTGGCAATCTTGGCAAAGGGGGCAAAAGTAGCCTCAAAATCATCTATTTTGTTATCGGGCAGGTACTGCTCTGGCAGACATACAACATCTGCTTCGTTCTTGCCTAGTCGTTCCAGTAATTGTGATGCCTGCTTGATTCCATCTTCGTTTGTCTTTGATTGTATTGTTTGTACAATGCCTAGCTTGATCAACTGATCTTGTTGGAATAATGACCAAATTTAAGCCGTTGAATGCGACAAGATTTTTCATAGCATTACAAGAATTTTGTTTGCCAGTCAACTAAACTTGTCTATATTTGATTAACAAACCTGCAAGGCAACAAATTCTATTGGTCCATATCAAAAAAGTAGAGATCTATGGGTTCAAGTCATTTGGTTTTACAAATACTACAGTATCCTTTGAGCCCGGACTAGTTTCAATATCGGGACCAAACGGATCCGGCAAGAGCAATATCCTAGATGCGATCATTTTTGCGCTGGGCGAGAACAAGCCAAAAATAATGAGAGTTGACAAGCTCCGTTCCCTGATTCACGATATCGAGGGAAGCAAGCGCGGAACAAAGATGGCGCGAGTCTCATTGCATTTTGAAAATTCCGACAGAAAGATCCCAGTCGATTCCAATGCTGTAGTCATAACAAGAGAGATGGCAGAAGACGGAGAAAACACTTACTATCTAAATCAAAAACAGACAAACAGAAACCAGATTCTGGACTTGCTTGAAATCGCAAATGCCAGCCTGAATCAGCTAAATGCAGTCCAGCAGGGAACGGTTACTCGAATTTCTGAATTTACAGCAGAGGAGAAGAGAACCGTAATCGAGGATTTGATTGGTCTTGCATACTTTGATGAGAAAAAGTCCGAGTCAATAAAACAACTAGAGGATGCTGACAGACGATTAGAAGTGGCACTGGCAAGAATGGATGAAATCAAAAAAAGAATTGATGAGCTAGAAGTGGAGCGAAACCAAAAGCTCAGGCACGAATTCATCAACTTTGAAGTGGGTAGACTGCACGCAATTTCTGCATCCAACAAAATGAAGGCAATCCAGACAGAAAAGCTCTCCAAAGAACGCTCTATGCATGTTTTGGTGTCTGAATCCAAGAAAATGGATGAGGAAAGAATCGGATTCAGAAAGCAAATCTCGGAATTGGAATCACAAAAGTCTGCATTCATGAGCGAGGTAAACGCATACAACCAGGCAAAGGCAACAATTGATTCCGAATTATCTCAGGCAATGCAGGTGTACGAATCTGCAAATACAGAAACCATAACAAAGACAAGAAGAGTGGAGCAGATCAATACAAGACTTCCAACAATATCGACTGACCTTGAACAATTGCACCAAGCAAGATTATTCATAGAAACGCAAGCAGCAGAACAAAAGGGTATAATTGCAAAAATCAAGGAAGACAAAAACCAAATCTATGAGCAGATAAAACTAGTTGAAACAGAACTATCCGGAGTATACAAGCAGCAATCACATGCGATAGCACAACGAAAGGAAATCGATAACAAAATTCAAGGTTTAACACAAAAGCTAAATCACGCCAAAGTTGAATTTGCAAAGCTGGAATCTGAAATCAACGATTCAAAATCAAGAATTGATTCCAACAAAAACAGACTGGCAGCAATCGACTCGGAATCTGTAAACCTTGTAACTCTAAAATCAAGATTAGAATCTGTAATAGAAAACCACAAGGCAACAATCGCAGAACTACGAGGAAGAATCTCAGAGCACACTGCAAAGCACGGCAAAATTGATCATGATATTGAAGAGCTGAATTTTATTTTGGAAAAAGCTGCAAAGGCAGCTGCACAGTTTGATGCAAAAATTAGAATCGTAAAAAGCATCATGCATGAAGATTACACTATAGCGCACCTCAAAGAGCACAGAGTGGAACTTGGAATTGAAGGCCTCGTATATGAGATGATTTCGTGGGACAAGGACTACGAGCGTGCAGTTTTAGCAGCTGCTTCTGATTGGATTAAATCATTTGTAGTGCAGGACTTTGGAACGTTACTGAGTCTGGCAGAAGTAGCTCGCGCAAAGAAACTACCAAAGCTCAAAATCATTCCTTTGGAAGCAATTCCAAAATTTGCGCTTAGTGTTCCAAAGGATTCGGATATTCTTGGGGTTTTGTCGAGCTTTGTTCGCTGCGAGGCAAAATACGCACCATTACTGACGTTCTTGTTTGGCAATGTCTTACTAGTCAAAAGCCAAGATGCAGGACTGCGACTATCCAAGCAAGGCTACAAAACAGTCACAATAGATGGAGAGTTCTTTGAGGCAAAGGCATCTGCAGTTGTAATTGATATCAACTCCAAGATATCAAAGGTCACAAAGATAATTTCAATGAGCACCTCTGTTGAGGGACTGCACCAATCAATATCATTACTCAAAAGGTACATTTTCAAAAAGAAGACCAACATCAAAAGAGTAGATGAGATAATCCAGAACTATCGCGAGCGACTATCCATATCGGAAACAGGTCTTGCAAACGCCGATGTCAGCTATTCCGATCTCAAACTCAAACTCGGTACCATAGAAAAAACAAAATCACAACTAGAATCTAGAATCTCACAGCTAAATCGTCAGATAGAAAAATTAACACTAGATCATGCAAAAGAGGAATCACTGATTGCATCACTAGAAGAAAGAATCACACTAATGAATGAAAACTATGCAGACGGCGAAAACCACAGAATAGCATCAGAGCTGAACAGATTAAACGAAAAACGCTCCGAATTCATGGCACAACAATCTAGCGTAATTAACGAACTAAGAGACAAAGAATCACAACTTGCAACATTATCTGCACAGGAACTGGGAGAAAAGACAAAGATGCAGAATTTGCGAGAAGAGCAGTCATCATTGAACCATGAAAAATATGACATTGAAACAAGACTGAACCAGCTATCCAAAGACAAGGAATCTGCAAACGAAAACCTGGTAAAACTAAGAGAAAAAGAACAGACACTCATTGCTACTTCTGGCACATCAATATCAAAACTGCAGGAATTTGATGGTAATCTGGCATCGCTAAATGAAAAAGAGCGATTGTTGACTAGAGAGATTAATGCACTGGAACGACAATCAGATTCATTGTCTCGCGACATTCATGATATTGTAGAAAATGAGGCAAAAATCCACAAGGTTCTAGAAAAATACGGCTATCACGAAATCACCGAGACCTTTGAGGTGGACTCAATGTTAGTGTCATTGGAATCTGAAATGAATTCGCTAACATCAAAGCTAAACGCAACTGCTCCTCAGACATTTGTGGAAATATCGACAGGATATCGCTCCATGTCTGATAGAAAGAACGAACTCGAAGAGGAACGAAACGCAATTGTGAAATTCATTGAAGAAATAGACAAGGACAAGCGCCAGACATTCCTGGAGGCATTTGATAAAGTAGACAAGGAAATTCGAGATGCATTCCACACCATGACTGGAGGAGAAGCCTGGCTGGAACTTCAAAACGAAGACGACATCTTTAACTCTGGAATCTCATACTTGATACAATTCCCAAACAAGCCAAAAAGAGAATCAACATCGATTTCTGGCGGAGAAAAAACACTTGCAGCAATTGTATTCGTATTGGCTCTGCAGAAACTAAAGCCATCCGCATTCTATCTGTTTGATGAGATTGATGCACACCTGGATGCTCCAAACTCTGAAAAGCTTGCCAAAATCGTAGAGCAGCGCTCAGTGGGAAGCCAGTTCATCATGGTTTCCTTGAAGGATTCAGTGGTACAAAAGGCCAAATTAATCTACGGGGTATTTCCAAAGAATGGTGTGTCACATGTTGTGACATACAAGGACAAGCGCATGCCGTCAATTACTAGCTGATCTGAAACACAAAATTATTCTCTGACTGGTACATCGTGATATAATGAGTGAAATCGACGAAAAAGACGGAATAAAAAATATCAAAAGACTTGGACTGGTAAGCTTTTTCACAGATTTTTCATCAGAAATGGTCTTTGGAATATTGCCATATTTTGTAGTGGGCACACTTGGGCTGTCGCGAGCATTTCTTGGCTTTTTGGATGGCTCATCGGAGCTATCAAGCTATGCATTTAGAATGTTATCTGGAACAATGTCGGATAAGATTGGCAAAAGAAAGACTCTAGTTATCTGCGGATATGGCATATCAACAATCAGCAAGCCGTTTTTTTCTTTTGCAAATAACTGGCTAGACACATTTCTGATCAGAAACTCTGATAGAATTGGCAAAGGAGTGAGAACAGCACCGCGTGATGCACTCATCTCAGAATCTGTCTCTGCATCAAAACAAGGCAGAGCATTTGGCCTGCATAGAACCTTGGATCAATTCGGTGCAATAGCGGGACCGCTAGTCGCATTTGCGTTATTGCAAATAGTTGATGTTCGGTCGATTTTTCTAATATCGCTTGCTCCTGGAGCGGTCGCTGTTTTGATATTGG
>JBJTCW010000091.1:0-2217 GCA_046092065.1 Candidatus Nitrosotenuis sp.
CATACATACACTATATAGAATAAATTAATCTGCCATATCAAAAAACAACCAGCAGGTATACAAAAAAAGTAAAAGCATCCTTTTTTGCTTTACCAGTAATTGTCGCTTTGGTGATCATTTCATCACAGATACAGTTTACACAAGCAGAAGATACGCCAAAGGGAAACAAGTTGTATCCATTTGCAGAAGATGTCTCCACAACAGCCATTTTCAAGTTCAATGATGGATCTGAGACTGCTGATTTCCAGCTGTTTTCACAAACAAGCGGCTTTGGAAATAACGGAAGAGGCTCGACTCCAGAGTTTGTACTGCAAAAAGTAGTTGGAGATACACCATACTTGCACAAACAAGTAGCTCTGACACATGAGAGATCTAATCGAGTCACAACAGGAAATTCTGAATGGGAGTTTGATGTTACCGTAAATATGGTACAGGGTCCAAAAACTCTTATCGCATACGAGTATACGCGATGCCTCATTACAGGTTACAAGATAAACACCGAATACGACAAGTCGGAAAGCTTTACCGGCAAAGACGCATTTGCAGTACTAGAACAATACACCATTACTTGTGGCGGATACAATATCTCTAGTGTAGATTACGACCAAATGATGCAAGAAAAACAAAACCAAAAGCCATACGAATAAAGCTTGTCTGGCAATTTTTTATTTTAATTTAGATTCTATTTCTTTGATGTATTTTGCCAAAAAAGAGTGAAACATCTCTATTTTATCCTGGTTTAGCGCCTGTGCGCCTGAAAACTTAGTCATCTCCTGCTTTGCTCTGAGGTGTTGCAATAGAATCTCTTGCAGCTCCGACTTTGACTTTTTTTCTAGATTTTGTATCAGAATGTCTGTTTCTTTGTCTAGCTTTTCCTCTAGTTTTTTGTCTGCGGGGGGAATCTCCCCTAACACGTCCTGTAAGGTATATCTTTCAAAGACTTGAATGCCAAGATTTACCATAATACCAGGCAAAATCTGATTTAATAAAAAACTATTTTTGAATTTCACGCATGACTAGAATAAATCATACGTCATCCTTTTTTATTAAAGCTGAAAAAAGGCAAATCATGCAAAGAACATACCTAGTCCTTGCAATAGCAATGGGATTCTTCCTGCTTACCGTTGCGCCTCTAGGACAAGCACATGCAAAAAGCTACAAGATGGGCGAGCTCCCAAACGGTGAGAAAAAAGTCGAGGAAAAGAAAAAACTCACCATAGAAGAAGCCCGTGCAGCAGCCGAAAAATCAAAACAAACAGCACTGGAAAAAGTGCAAAAGGATGCAGGAATCAAATCCAAAAAGGATACAAAAAAGCACAGAACCGGCGTAGCGCCATCAGCGTGATCTAACGATTCCAGTTTTTTATTAAATAATTTTAGCGGGTCTGGTGGGATTCGAACCCACGACATAAGGATGTCTCCAAGTAATTTTAAGAGTCCTTCGCTCTACCTGGCTGAGCCACAGACCCCACTGAGCAAAAAACAAATGTACTGTTATTTAATTGAGTTGAAAAATTTAGTTTGAAGCTTTTGCTTCGATTTCGTTGTATTTGTCCAGAATTGCAGTCAAAACAGTTGAGACTGGAATATTGTTCATCTTTTTCTTCTCGGCTAGGAGTTTTTGGTATGCATCTAGTGTGATGTATACTGGTATGGAGCCATTTCCTTCTAAGAGTCCTCTAACCTTGAACAATGCACTTTCCATGCCTTTTTCAGCAGTCTTTGCAAACTTCATCTTGCTCAGAATTCCTCCCAATAGGCCAAATGGCATCACATAGTTTACTGTCATGGTGACAGTTGTTAGTCGCTCTGTCTTTGGTGTAAATTCAGTTGTGATGTCCCATTTTTTGAATGGTCCAGATGTCATTTTTGCAGAGATTTTTCTCTCTTTGACAAATTCTGTTGTCTCACAGTCCCATTCCAGTCTTTTTCCGCTAAAGTCGCCGACGATTCTGAATGTTGTTCCAACACCCATGCCATCTTTGATATCCATTGGAATTACAGTCATTCCTACTCCTTTGTCAGACATTTGATCAGAGACATGCTCTGGTCTTGCAAAGTACGTAAAAACGGTGTCAACTGGAGCTTTGATATCGATTGATTTACTAACTGTTGTCAACATTTGCCATTTTTCAAAGTCTGCATTTAAAGCTTTTGGACAAAAGCTTTAAATGCAGACTTTGAAAAATGGCAAATGTTGACAACAGTTAGTAAATC
>JBJTCW010000092.1:0-4966 GCA_046092065.1 Candidatus Nitrosotenuis sp.
GATAAAAAATCTAAGATGAATCCAAAATCTAGTGTCATAAATCAAAATGGTGCAAGTACTGAAAAAATAATTGATGCGGCGCAAACATGTCCGACAAAGGCAATCAAAGTAGAAGAAAAAGAATCTGGAAAGCGATTATTCCCATACTAGTCTTTCATTTGTAACAAAATATCATCAAATTCCTCATTAGACATTTTTGGACGTTTTGAAAACATGGAATGAACTGGTCCTGCCGAATCGTCTGAACTACGAGGAATCAGATGAACGTGCACGTGTGGAATTTCTTGTCCTGCATCTTTTCCATTATGAGATGCCAAAAGCGTGGAACCAGTAAATCTATCCACAGTTGGAACAAGGTCACATACCAATGAAAACAGATCAGAAGCATCCTCAGATGGCATATCTTGTAATTTAGAATAATGTCTTTTTGGAATAACAAGAGTGTGTCCTTTTGTTAAAGGAAATGCATCCAAAAAGGCAACAGAGAGCGCGGATTCTTTGATTATTTTTGCCTTGATTTCACCTTTAATGATTTTACAAAATATGCAATCCACGTTTAATCAAGATCTCCATTGTTGATATATTTTGTATCTCACAAAACACGAAATACATTATAATGGATAACAACCAAACCAAGCTTGTTGACGGTGAAAAACATCACGGTTCTTGGCTCAGGGATAATGGGTCATGGAATAGCACAGGTAAGTGCCACTGCAGGATACAATGTTGTATTACGGGATATCGAGCAACAATTTCTAGACAAGGCTATGGAAAAAATACGATGGAGTCTTGACAAACTAGTCACAAAAGAGAAAATATCAAAACAAGAATCAGATGCAATATTTGCACGGATATCTACTAAAGTAGACTTGGCAGAGGCCGTAAAATCAGCAGATCTAGTAATTGAGGCAGTACCAGAAATAATGGATTTGAAAAAGAAGGTTTATGCAGAATTAGACAAGGTTGCTGGTGAGGATGTAGTTTTTGCATCAAATACAAGCACTTTGCCAATAACTGAAATTGCAAATACGACAACAAGACCAAACAGATTCGTTGGCATTCATTTCTTTAATCCGCCCCAACTCATGAAACTAGTCGAAGTAATACCTGGACAAAAGACAGATCAGGACGTTGTTGATTTGACAGTAAACTATGTCAAATCGGTAAAAAAAGAACCAGTCATCTGCAAAAAAGATGTTCCGGGATTTATCGTAAACAGATTGTTCATACCAATGGTCCATGAAGCATGTTGGTTAAAACAAAGAGGCAATTACAAATTAGAGGAAATTGATTCTGCAGTCAAGTTCACCATGGGCTTTCCAATGGGGATTTTTGAATTGGCAGACTTTACTGGTATGGATGTAATACACAAAGCGACTATAGAACTAGAATTACGAGACAAAAAAGTAATTTTTCCCCACAAAGATGTAGAAACACTATACAACGAGAAAAAGCTTGGACAAAAATCCGGTGAAGGATTTTACAAGTATTCTGATGATAAATACGAAAGAATTCAGCTTGACGAAGTACTTGCAAAGAAATGTAATCCAATATCACTAGCTGCGAACATGCTCAACAATGCGGCATGGTTGGTAACTAACAAAGCAAGTGATATTGCAGAAATTGAAAAAGCTGCACAATTAGGATTGGGGCTAAAAAAACCAATCTTTGACACCGCAAAAGAATTCGGTATTAAAAATATTGTAAATGAGTTGAATTCACTTGCGTCCAAACATGGCTCGTTTTATGAGCCAGATCCTCTGTTAGTATCTATGCAGTAATCTGACTCTGAATGTACTCTACTGCCTCTTTTGGGGTTTCAACGCCAACAATTTTGACATTTTGTCTATGATCTAAATACTGATCAGCATATTTTGATGCAATTCCTCCAGAGTTTCTTATTGCCGCAATCGGTTTTTTGTGCATATATGCGGCACATGTTTCAGACAACGTCCCAGAGCCACCTCCAACGATGATAACTCCGTCTGCTGCCAAGGCATTAAGAAAATCCCTTGCAAGTCCCAAGCCGCTTGGAATGACAATGTCACAGTACTCGTTAGCATATGACGAATTATCCTGTGGAATGATGCCGACTACTAGGCCTCCAGAATCATGTGCGCCATGAGATGCCGCCTTCATTACACCTCCAAGGCCGCCAGTTATCAAAACAGAGCCAGATTTTGCCACTTCAGCCCCAACAGCATATGCTGTTTCTTCTAACTCAGGAGTAGTGCCATTTTCATTATTTCCTATGACTAAGATTTGTCGCTTTTTTGTCAACGCTGATTTGCGGTTTTCATATACAAATATTTTTCAGATCTATGTACGATCATAATTTACAGCGTAAAGGATATAAAATTAGAAGAACCGTATTGTATCATGAGTAAAAGAACTATGCCAGTTTGCCTAACTGCAGACCAATACAAAAAGATAGAAGAGATTGCAAAAATCAATGGTATGACAGATGCAGGACAAGCAGTAGAAAAGCTACTAAGAGAAATCTAAGGCTTTACTATTACTTTTTATGATTACATTTTTTAAAAGATCCATTTATTGAGAGTCAATGGGCATTTTCAGTAAAAAATCAGCAGTTTGTACCATGTGTAATAAAGAGGTAAAACGCACACAAAAACCAAAAAAAGAATGGAATTTTGATGGTAACCTTTGTACAGAATGCTACATCAAAACAATGGAACAATACTATAACGGCACATTCAAACAAAAATGTGTTAGCTGTGGAACTGAACAAAAAATAACAGATCTGTGGGAGCCACGCTGGCAGTGGGATATGGAAGGATTGCTATGCAAAAAATGCTTTGATTCCAAAGAGATAGACTTTAACCAAAAAAAAGAGTTTTGCTCAAAATGTGGAGCAAAAATGAATTTTTTTAGATACAACCCAAAAAACGAATGGAAACTAGACGGGCAATTATGCAGAAAATGTTGGGATGAGCAAAAGGAATCCCGTAGATGAGACTATTTAGAAAAAAAGTCTCTTGCGATCAATGCGAATTTGCTTGTTCATCTGATGAAGAAATCATGCAGCACAAACAAATTGTGCATGGAAAAGAATTGCCATACGATTGTAAATTATGTAATCAAGCATTTACAAACATGCAAGATATGCGTACACATTTGCAGAGATACCACAGTTATGAAAAATCTTAAACTGCATTTAGTGTTTTGACCACAGGTGGTCTTACTTTGGTAAATACACGAAATCCACAGATGCATTTTATCTCTGGCAATCTTGTGAGCTCGGTATTTGTAACATTAGTTCCGCAACGTAGGCATTTGTAGATAACATCAAATTTTTCTGTTATTGGAGCCATCTCCATTCCAGAGTCGATTGGTGCTGATTCTTCTGACATTTTCTAACCTACTTTAATGATAGCTCGATATATACATCGTCTGGGATTTTTAGTCTCATTAATTGTCTAATAGCTTTATCATCTGCACTAAGATCGATTATTCTTCGGTGCATTCTCATCTCCCATTTTTCATATGTTTCAGTTCCGTTTCCACATGGAGATTTTCTGGTAACTACGTTTAGTCGTTTTACTGGAAGTGGTGTTGGGCCTTTAACTTTAACGCCGGTTTTTTCTCCAATTCCCATAATCTCTGTGCAGACACCATCTAATTTAGGAAGGTTTGTGCTCGTCAGTTTGATTCGGGCGGATTGAGTCAAGACAAAAACCAGACTTATGGTTTGTATTCTTCAGTGATATCTTTGATAATACCAGCTGCGATTGTTGCGCCCATGTCTCTGAGTGCAAAGCGACCCATTTCTGGGAAGTCTTTGAATGTCTCAACACATGTTGGACGTACTGGTCTGATTTTTACGATTGCGGAATCTCCAACTTTGAGGAATTTTGGATTTTGTTCATCAACTGCACCTGTCGCTGGGTTGATCTTTGCTTCAAATTCAGTAATTGTTGCTGCAACTTGTGCGGTATGTGCATGCATTACTGGTGTGTAACCAGGTGCTACTGCAGTTGGGTGGTGAATTACAATGATTTGTGCTCTGAATTCTTTGGCTGCCTTTGGTGGATTGTCTGGGTGACCCATAACGTCTCCTCTTTTGATGTCTTTCTTTTCTACACCTCTGAGGTTAAAGCCGATGTTGTCACCTGCTTCTGCCTTTTCTAATTGTGTGTGGTGAGTTTCGATTGACTTGACTTCTCCGGTTGCGCCAGAAGGCATTACAATAATTTTGTCGTTTGGTTTGAATACTCCGGTTTCAACTCTTCCTACTGGAACTGTACCTACACCAGTAATGGTATAGACATCTTGAATTGGAACACGTAGCGGTTTACCAATTGGTTTTTCTGGGTTTGTGAAATCATCGAATGAAAGCAATAGTGTTTTTCCTGTCCACCATGGCATGTTTTCTGATTTCTTTACTAGGTTGTCTCCTTTCCATCCAGATACTGGAATGATTGGGACATTTTCTAGTTTGTAACCTACAGATTTAATGAGTTTTTCAGCCTTTTCCTTTGCAACTTTGAATGCTGCTTCAGAATATTTGCTGTCGTCCATTTTGTTAATTGCTACGATTAGTTGGCTTACACCTAATGTCTTGAGCAAGAATGCGTGCTCTCTTGCTTGTCCACCCGGTGCAATTGCAGTGTCTGTTTCACCTTCTTTTGCAGAAAGTACTAGAATTGCTGCGTCTGCTTCAGATGCGCCTGTAATCATGTTTTTGATGAAGTCTCTGTGACCTGGTGCGTCAATCAGAGTGAAAAAGTACTTTGGTGTCTCAAATTTCTGGAAAGCCAGATCGATTGTGATACCTCTTTCTCTTTCGTCTTTAATGTTATCCATAACCCACGCATACTTGAAAGTGTCTCCTTTTCCCGTCTTTTCAGACTCTGCTGCGTGTGATGCGATGGTTCTTTCGTCTACAAGACCCATATCCATTAAGAAGTGTCCCATTGTGGTTGATTTACCATTATCAATGTGACCT
>JBJTCW010000093.1:0-3445 GCA_046092065.1 Candidatus Nitrosotenuis sp.
GCTACCGCGCTTGCGGGGGGCAACCCCATGTTTTCGCAGGAAGGTCCCGAAACAAAAACCACAAACAATTACAACTTTTAATAAATGTGTCAATTCAGCGTCTGCTCAACAAAGCTTTACAGTTTCAGGATCTGAACTTCAAGGGAATATCGTAATTACGCCACCAACAGGATTTGAAATCTCCTCAACAAGTGGATCAGGATTTGGTACAACTGCAATTACTTTAACTCCTACTTCAGGAACCGTAAGTGCAACAACTATTTATGTGAGAGTTCCCGCTTCAAATAACGCTGCTTCTAACGGAACGTTAACAGTTTCATCCTCAGGCGCTAGCACTGTGAATATCAGCTTAGCTTCAACTATGTTAGCAGATTTAGTTGTAACAGGTAACCCAAGTACTACAGCTCAATCATATTGTATAAATGGTACAGCTACTGCACTGGCCGCTTCAGCAACTGGTTCAAGTGTTACTTATCAATGGCAAAGTGCAACAACCTCAAACGGAACATATTCAAATGTTGTAGGTGGCACAGGCGGAACCACAAATACTTATACGCCACCAACCACTACTGCAGGCACATTGTATTATCAATGCTATTTCAATTCTTCTTGTGGAAATGCAGCAAGTTCTGCCTCAGGTGCCATCACAGTGAATGCCAATAATACTGCAGGAACAGCAAGCTCTACTCCTACATTGTGTATAAACACTGCTCTTACAGCAATTACAAGAACAACAACTGGTGCAACAGGAATTGGTACAGCAAGTAATTTGCCAGCAGGTGTTACAGCATCTTGGTCTGCAAACACTTTAACTGTTTCGGGTACACCAACAGCATCAGGAACCTTTAGCTATTCTATTCCATTAACTGGTGGTTGTGGTTCGGTAAATGCAACAGGGACCATCACAGTGAATGCCAATAATACTGCAGGGACCGCAAGTTCTACTCCAACATTGTGTATTAACACTGCTTTAACAAATATTACACACACTACTACTGGTGCAACAGGAATTGGTACAGCAAGTAATTTGCCAGCAGGTGTTACAGCATCGTGGTCTTCCAATACAATAACAATTTCAGGTACACCAACAGCGTCTGGAACCTTTAGCTATTCCATTCCATTAACTGGAGGTTGTGGTTCGGTGAATGCAACTGGTACTATTACCGTGAATGCCAATACTGCAGGAACAGCAAGCTCTACTCCTACATTGTGTATTAACACTGCTTTAACAAATATTACACACACTACTACTGGCGCCACAGGGATTAGTACCGCAACTGGTTTGCCGGCAGGAGTGACAGCATCGTGGTCTGCAAATACAATAACGGTATCAGGTACGCCTACAGCTTCTGGTACATTTAACTACACTATTCCATTAACTGGTGGTTGTGGTTCGGTAAATGCAACTGGTACTATTACCGTGAATCCTAATATGACTGTAGGTTCTGCTAGTGCTTCTCCAGGTGTTTGTGATGGTTCAGCAATGACTGCAGTTACTCATTCTACAACAGGTGCTACTGGATTCGGTAATCCTACAGGACTTCCTGCCGGAATGTCACTATCTTACAGTAGCAATACCCTTACTATTTCTGGATCACCTTCCAATACTTATGCCGTTGGTGATTATTTTAATGGTGGTAGAATTGCATATATTTTCCAACCGAATGATAATGGGTATGCTCCTGGAAAAGTTTTAATTGTTGACCCGCAATACAAAGGCGCAGCTTGTTGGACCTTTGGATCTCAAAATGCTACTACTTCATCATTAATCGGGGAAGGGCTTAATAATACAAATAATTTATATAATGCTGGACAAACTTCAACAAGCCAACCTGTGGGATACGCATACGCCTATACTGACGGAGTCTACAGTGATTGGTTCATTCCAAGTAAAGATGAATTAATTGCAATATTAACTAACCTACCAACTACAATCTTTCCTTTTAACTCGTACTTCATCAGATCATCTACTCGAATCAATACCACACAAACCTATGCTTATGCAAGAAGTGGCGCTACATATATAACAAATAATCAAAATGATGGTGGTTGTGCAAGTACAATTATTGCACGCTACGATATTCTTCCTACTCCATCGGCTGTACAAACTTTCAATTACACTATTCCTTTAACAGGAGCTTGTGGTTCTGCAATTGCTACTGGAACTATTACTATTACAGATTCTTATACATGGACTGGTGCTACTTCAACGGATCCAACCGTTGCTGGCAACTGGAATCCTGCTGCTGTGCCTTGTTCAGGAGCAGATGAAGTTATTCCTGCAGGATTGACTAATTACCCGTCATACACGAACCTAACTATTAGTGCTGGAACGACTTTTACTGTTCAATCAGGTGGTCGACTGACTGTAACTGGAACTTTAACTAACAATGGTACTCTTGTAATTGAAAGTGGTGCAACTTTGGTTCAAGGGGCAAGTAGTACTCTTGCTGGAAGTGGGTCATATATCGTAAAACAAACAATTACCGGAGCAGGATCTACTACTCCATCTGGACGTTTCTGGTATTTAGGTAGTCCTGTTTCACTTGCAAGTTCTTCTGTTTATTTCGGCAATGCTGCCAACGTTGTGAAGAAACGCGATGAAGCGAATAATGCTTGGGTTGCGCTTGCAAGCGGTACACCTGAAAACTTAGTTGTTGGTAAAGGTTATTACACGCAAGCTATGGCGAATTCAACTATCAGTTTTACCGGTGGTTTATTGAATAACGGAGCAATTTCAATTACTGGCCTCACTAGAACTGCCGGTCAAGGTTTTGAAGGTTTCAATTTGGTGAGTAACCCTTACCCTTCTTACTTAGATTGGGATGCCGTTACCAAAACAAATGTTGATGGTACTATTTGGTATCGTACACATGATGGCTCAAACATGGTGTTTGATACTTATGTTGCAAATGCAGCTGGTGGTATTGGTACCAATCTCAGCGGAAATACCGCAACCAAGTGGATACCACCTATGCAATCTTTCTGGGTGCGTGTATCTCAAGGTCAAACGTCTGGTTCATTAACCCTTGGTAATGCAATGCGTTCGCACTTTGTATCCTTAGGAAGCAGCACTGCTGGTCTGCGTTCTACAAATGATGAATTGAAACTCTTCTTGCGCATGAACTTATTGCAAGCCAATAAGAAAGATCAGTTGATTGTTTATGTCAATGACAATGCTACCAATGGTTTTGACATCCTTGACGGTGAGAAAATGATGCAAGCAGGTTCTCCGCAGTTCTATACTTCAGCTGCTGGTAAGAAAATTACCATCAATGGCTTGAACAGCGCTAAAAAACAACAGGCGCTTCCTATCACAATGGAATTGCCTACAACAGGTGTGCATAGCTTTGTAATCGAAGACCTCGAGATCTCTAATGGTTTGGTTTGGTTAGAAGACAAGCAAGAAGAAATGATACAAGCGCTTGAGCCAGGAACTATTTAT
>JBJTCW010000094.1:0-1746 GCA_046092065.1 Candidatus Nitrosotenuis sp.
ACAACAAATCACAATAGGAAACGCTTCACACACCAGACAGTTTGTAATTGTACCATCAACCACATCTGACTTCCAACAAATAATTGGACTCAGTGATGCTGATGGTTCAGGAGCAAGCGGCGTTGGTGAAAACCACGTAGCGAACTTCACAACAGGAGATAGAACTGGCAATACCAGATCACCTTTCCTGGCGACAAGTGGTTCATCAGTTGCATCAGGTAACGTAATAGTCGGCTTCAAAATAAAAGGTGGTAGCGATACTACCGTTTCAGGCGGACTATGGTTACCAGTAACTGTGGACTTCCTAAGATTTGGAAACCAGAATGACGGTAACGATGCATCCGAGAGATACAACGATGCAATCTACAGATTCGAACTGGAAGAAACAGGCGATAGCACAGATGTATTTGCGGGAACACTGGAATACGTTATGTTGAATCAACTCAACGCAAACCAAACCAGTACATTCACCGCTCTAACATTCACTTCTGATGACGTTGTAATGGCCGTAAACGAAGACCTCACTGATGAGGATTCAGTACGTATCAATTACAATGATTTGGGAAGAGACGGTGTAACAACACAAATCTCTGCACAAATCGAGGCGCCAACTCACAGTGGTGTTATCAGCTTTGATAAATCAAATTACAAAATTGCCGATACAGTAACAGTTACACTAGAAGACGCAGACCTTAATGTCGACTCTGAACTAATAGATATCTATACCACATTCAAATCAACGAATGATGTTGCAACCGAAACCGTAGGAAAGTCTGGATATGGACGCTTCGATTCGAACGCGGTACCATACGGACAAGTAGTAAAGGTTAGCATCGGCGGCGATAAATGGCAAACCCATACCGTCGCTGGATGTAGTTCAGCAACATTCAGTGGTTCTGATGGATTAAATGCCAGCGGCTTCATACTTGTTGAAACAAGTGAAAGCTCTGGAATTTTCACTGGTGACTTCCAAGTCCCAGACAAATACTGTTCAAGCGCAAGCACGACAGTAGCATCAGCAACAGGTAAAGATCTAGAAGTCAGATATGCAGACTTTAGAGATGCATCAGGCGAAATACTCGAGGTCAGTGATAGTTCATCAATCAGAGCAAACACAGGTTCTGTGAGCTTTGATAGATCTGTCTATCCAGTACCATTTGGAAACATCGCAGACTACAGTGGCGACACAGGAGCTTCAAGCCCTAACGGTCTTTCAGTATTCCCAATTCACGCAAAAGGTCTTACCGGCAATGTCAATACTGCTGGAGAGACAATTGGTGATGGTGATGTAGTTTTGTATGTCCAAGTGAACGACCCAGACTTTGATGTATCCGCAACTGGTGAAGACAAAATCCAAGAAGCTGGTAGTACAGCTTCTCATGGACCAGTCGATGTGTATGTTTCTAGAGGAACCACAAAGGTTTACCTAGCAACAGCAGGATTCAGTTCCGCAACTGGAAGCAACGGCAAGATCACAACTGATTCCGTTGACAATACCGGCTATGTAACAAGAGAGTTAGGACCAATCGTAGAAACCGCTCCAAACAGCGGAATCTTCGAGTTCGCCTTAACTGTCAAGTACACAGACGGACCAGCAGGAACAGCCTGCCCATCCGGCACAAGCACCTCAACCCAGAAATACGTCTCTGCAAACAACAGTACGAGATCAACATCTCAACTGAATAGATTTGAAGAGGCAGCATCATCAGGCTCTTATTGTATCCTACAAGGTGACATAGTCACAGT
>JBJTCW010000095.1:0-3630 GCA_046092065.1 Candidatus Nitrosotenuis sp.
TTGCTCTTGCGCGTTGCCTTAGACATCCAACAACATATTTGAATTATGTTCTGATCTCATTTGGCAAAACACTCATTTTCTCAAAGCATTGGTTTGTCTTTTCCTTCCAAGCTTGGTCAAGATAATTCAAAAACCACTGATTGTTCAATAATTTAACAACGCATTCTGCGCCGCATCTGCATCGAATAGGGGCGTCATTTAGTTCCAACAAAATATCTGAATTTTTGGATTCTGCAAGCCAAGCTTTGATGATATCCTTTGCTTCGGAAACCTTGAGTCCTGCAAATTTTCCAGTGTTTTCTCGTAGTATCCCGGAATAGAATTCCTTGGAATAGACCTCGTTTGTAGCCTCATCCAGCTTGGGGTCGTCTTGGTTTGTTATACCTAGCTTTTGCACTGCTTCCATGGCTGGAATCTCACCAAATCCGTCTGTCTTGATTATTGGAATTGGCGTAATCTTGACTGGTGATATTTTTTGATAGTCAACTAGTGCTTGATAATCAAATGGTGCATGGGCTGGCACTGACATGACAATGCCTGTGCCGGTTTGTGATTCGACAAAGCTAGCTGGAAACATTGGAATTTTCTTGTCCAGTATTGTAACTTGTTTTCCTACCAATTCAGAGCCAGAGATTTCAGAAATCACACTAATGGCCTTGTTCAAAAATTCCAGCTTGTATGCGCATTCTGGGCTGACAATCCAAGTTTCCTTATCCACTTTGATTTTTTTGTATTTGATTTGAGGATTTATCCAAAGGTTTGTCACGCCAAAAATTGTCTCTGGTCTTAATGTTGCAGTTGGAATTATCATGTCATCGAGATGGAACTTTACCAAAATGTATTCCGTAAAGTCTGGCTCTACATCACCTAGTGTGTCGTGCTGTGATACTGGGTTTTGGTCCTTTGGACACCATCCAACAGGATGTGATCCTTGCACAACAAAATTCAATGACTTTAGTTTTCTAAACTGCCACTCGATGAATTTTTTATACACAGGATCTATTGTGGTGAATTCTCTTCTCCAATCAATGGAATAACCCATCTCTATCATTCCCTGCTTGATTTCCTCGTGGAAATAATCGGCTATCTTGACTGGCTCGACAAATTCCTTTATCGTACTTGGCGGAACATGGTATAGTTTTTCAAAATTCTCAATCAGTTCCTTGTCGCCTTCCTGGACTCGTTTTGCCATGCCAAGAATTGGTGTACCGGTATAGTGGAATCCCATTGGAAATAGCGTATTGTAGCCATTCATGCGCAAAAATCGTGCGTGAACATCTGCCAAAGTGTAGGTTCTACCATGGCCGATGTGTTGCGGAGAATTTGGATACGGATATGCAACTGTAATGAATTTTTTTGGACGACTGTCTGGTTCTATCTCAAATTCCTTGTTATCTGACCACTTGGTACGCCACTTTGTCTCTATTTCATTCCAGGGGATCATACATTCACTGTCTTTTTGATTAACAATTCTGCATGTGCAATGGCCTCAGATAACTTGGAGATGTCTTTTCCTCCACCTTGGCCAAATCTAGGGTCTCCTCCGCCAGAGCCGCCAAGCTTGGCAGATATCTCTTTGACTAGATCTCCTGCCTTGAAGCTGGCCTTTTCTCCGGCAAACACGATTATTCGAATACCTGAATCTTTGACAATCAACGCACAATACAATAAAGTCGGGTCTTGCTTGATGGCTTCATCACCAACTGCAATGTGGAATTCCTCATCCAATTCTTCATCAATTACATGATAGAATTTTACAGGACCAAATGATTTTGCAGATGATATCACATCTTTTGCAGTTGTGGTGCTAGTTCTTTTGATTAGTTGTTTTAGCTTTTTCTTGGCGGCCTCAGAGTCAGTCATTGCATGCTCAAATGATTTTAGAAGCTTGTCTCTGTTTGTTCCAAGTGATTTTATTATTGACATGACATCGCCTTCCTGCTTTTGTACAAAATCAATTGCAGCTTGTCCTGAAACAAATTCCAATCGAATTACTCCGTCTTGGATTCTTTCTGATTTTGTTATCTTGATGAGGCCAAGCTCGCCGGTTCTTTTGACATGAGTTCCACCACATGCTTCTACATCGAAATCCTCGATTTTTACAATCCTGACCGACTTTACAGGCACGACTCCTCCTTGGTATATTCTAAATCCAAACTGTTGTTCTGCCTGACCGCGCTCATATTCTTGTATAGTAACTGGATAATTTTTCTGAATTATGGAATTTGCAAAGCCCTCGATTTTTTTGACATCCTCATCAGTCAAACTGGAGTGATGTGTGATGTCGATTCTTCCGTATTCATTGTCCTTGAATGCAGAATGCTGCCAGACCCAAGAACCCAAGACGTTTCTTGCAGACGAATTGACCACATGTGTACTGGTATGGTGTTTTGTGATATTTGCACGTCTTGCAGGATCTATTTCACAAGATACTGTTTCTCCTTCATTTGGAGCTATTCCCTTGATCTCATGTAGCACAACGCTTGCGTGTTTTGTTACATCAATGACATCTTGACCATTAATCTTGCCATGATCTGGTTCCTGTCCCCCACCTCTTGCATAAAACGAGGTTTTATCTAAAACAACAAACTTGTTTTTGATTACCTTGAGTACCTTGGCCTCAAATTTTACAGGATCCTCTTTGTAAAATAGCAAATCTGTCTCTGGAATTCCAGCCAAGTCAAATTCTTCGGAAGCCTTTTTCTTTTCAGATTGGTGCAGATCAGATAATTTGCTGTAAAAGCTGTCCGGAATTTCCGATATTACATCATATTCTTTGAGATAGTCTGGTGTGACTCCGTCTGATTCGTATAGTTTGATCATGTCTTCTACGTTTAGTGTCTTTTTCTGTGATTTGAGATTCTGCGCGATTTTTTCCATTCTGGTTTTTGACTCGTGATATCTGCCGACTTCTATACCGATTATGGTCTTGACTTCGGAGCGGTATTGTTCCAGTTCTGGATATGTTTTCTTTAGATAGTCAATGTGATAGTCGATTAGCTCATCCAAGTCCAGCTTGAGTCCAAGTCTGTCAATTGTAGCCATGATTCTTCGCAGAATAATTCTGAGATTGTATCCGCCGCCTACATTGCTAGGTAGTGCTCCATCAGATATTGCAAAGATCAATGTCCTGAGATGATCCGCAATCATGTAGATTCCCTCCAATGGTGCAATCATCTTGGTTAGATGTGTCTCTGATACCTGGGATGATTTTGTTGCGGCCTTTCTTACTTGGGATAGGTCTGGGAATTTCTCCAAGTTTCTTGCAATTTCTGTAAAGTATCTTGTGAGTACTGTAGAGTCTGTATCGATTCCGACCTTTTGGAATAATTTTTGCGTGATTGGGCCAAAACAGCAATCATATGCAGTTGGAGTTCCCATTGTAATCCATGCAAATCTCTCAAGGCCTGCACCCATGTCGATGATTTTTTGGTCAAGTGTTGTGTGGTTTCCTAATTCTCCTTGGAATTCGGTAAAGACTGCGTTTCCAAGCTCTAGACCTCTGACATAATATTCCAGTGAAGAGCCAAACGAGCCGCCTCCTGCCCAAACATCTTCTACAAAGGTAATCTCATTTTTGTTTATTCCAAATGATTCTGTGAGCAGTCTAAAGTCCAGATTAACACATTC
>JBJTCW010000096.1:0-16659 GCA_046092065.1 Candidatus Nitrosotenuis sp.
ATATTTGATAATATCTGAGACTTTTTTGTTTTCGGCTGTTCCTTTTGGTAGTAAATATTCACGAGTCTTTGAGCTTGATTGTTTGAAATATTCGCTATGTTTTAGAAAATCATTTGTTGTGATTTTGCCTTTGACGTTTCCTCTGCTATCTGTTACAACAAGGCGAGATGTCTTGTTGTTGTTTATTATGTCGAGCGCAAATCTAAGCGAATCTGTTTCTCTACAACTAATCACTTTATCAGTCATATAGTCTCTAACTCGATATTTGCCTGGATACATCTTGGCGTAATGTCGATTGATATCGGTTTGAGTGGTAATGCCTACAATATGGTCTTGCTCGTCAACTACTATTATGGAGCCGATCTTGAACGTATCCATTCTTGTTGCACACTGTGACAAATGATCTTGCTGACCTGCAGCAATAGAAATGATATTCTTCTTCATTATTTCTTTTAGTCTAATTTCGTCCAGAGCCCTGTTTGTCGTATCGTGTTCCAAAAATGCATTAATGTCGCGCTCTGTCACTATACCTACTGAGCTTTTGCTCTTTTCAATAACTACACGTTTGATAAAATTTGTCTTCATCATAACTAGAGCATCATGAATAGTGTCATTTTCTGTTAAAGTAAGCACTGGAGAAGAATACAAATCCATAACTCATTCATATCAAATATGTGATTTAAAACAAATTTTGATTATCAAGTATGGATTTCAAAAATTAAAAACTAGTCCCTAATTTGCTAAATTAGGAACGATTTCTACTTCTAGGTTGCCGCCGTTGAATGTAGATGACATTGCCTTTATCCTGCTTTTGTACAAAAAGTGCTTTTTGCCTCCCTGTGTTATGGAGCCGGAAATAGCCAGCAATTTGCTATCGTGCAAAACCTGCAGTCTGCGGTATACCGTGCTTATTGGTATCTTGCACTCTGCAGATATCTCGATTGCCGCCTTTGGAGTAGTCATGGTAGCTTCTATTATTGCGCGACAATACTTGTCAGACATTATTCCCAGAATGACGCCTTTTCTATCGTCGTCAATTCTTTTTCCCTCAAGCTGAACTTGCATACATAACTTTGATCAAAATTTGATATAATGAGTCAGACTGCATTGCATTGCACTGCATTCACACTGTCTATATAAGAAAAATACACACATTTCGCATGATTGAGACAAAATTCCCGAAATTCCATTGGGGAACAATATCTGAATCCAATGCAGGGCATACAAAAAATGAATGGGGAAAGTCTGATCCCAAAGTCATAATTGCGTATAGAATAAACTGGAACAAAATCGGATAATGCTACCGCCTCTTCGATATTTGCCTGTCTTTGTATGCTAACACATGGAATAGAGTAAAGCGACATCGGCATTAGATCCCGTAACATACGATCTGCAATCATGAGAATTGATGACTGGTTCTAGAGTTTTAATGCCTAGTTTGATTATCATCTCTGAGAAATTGCCAGTATAATTCATGAATTAATTTTTAATATCGCCTTAGAGTCAGTTTACTAGTTGTCAAAATTCTTACTTTTAGGTGCATTTTTTGCCATACTCATTTCATCTGTATTGTTATCTAGTCCAGCATACGCGCAACATCATGGCGGACAGGCAGCTCCACCAATAAGCTTTGGAGACCGTAAAGTCACAGTATCAACCTGGCTTGACCCAGCAGATTTCAATCCAGCAAAAAGCTCCACTGCAAAGCTAAACGTGCGATTCTTTGATTCCAATACAAACACCAACATTGACGAAGTTACTTATCGAGTGCAAATCTTCTCTGGAGAAACATTGCTTGCATCTCAGATGTTTTTTGACAAGGACGGCGAGCTTACAGTCAAAGTCCAACCAAAATCAGAATGCGCAGAAAAAGAGGTTTGGCGTTGCACAAAATATGAAGGCAACAAAGACCCAGTTGTCCCAAGTGCACTGGAATCATCATCTACTAGTATGCCAATAATCAAGGGCCCGATCTTTGACAAGCCAGGACCATACACCGTTAAAGTGGCAATCATTGGTGCAACAAATCCAAAAACCCAGACCGTACAAGACATTGAATTTGCAAACACCATAAACATTGCATCGCAACAAACGCTTTCCCTTCCAACTCTGACTGGAAAAACTCCTGTCACAGTACGATCATTCCAAGACGATATTGAAAATCTCCAGTTTACAGAATCAACTGGTACAATAATCTTTGATGTACCATTCCACTGGGATCATGCAGAACATGTTCCATTAGTGCGAGTTGACTTTGAAATACCAAAATCATTTGCATCATTCCAAAATGTCAAAGCCTTCAAGGGTTCAGTTAATGGAGTGCCGTTATTTGCAAAGGACGTAATATTTGACACATACACAAACAAGGATACAAACGTCTTGCAATTCCTAGTAACTGGAGAGGAACTCAAAACCGTATCAAAAAAGGTCTCTGATGAGCACACAATGAGCGTGCAAATCATCCCAGACACTAGTGTTCAGCTCAAATCAAGCGATGTCCAGTTTTCAAACGTCTACAAGGCAACAATATCGTATGATCCAAGATATGATTCCAGCAAGGATGTAGCATTCACGTTGGCATTCTTTGATTCGTCTGGAACACTGGCAAAAGACATTCGATATGCATACAGTGTTCAGGATTCCAAAGGCAAAGAATTTGCAGTAAATACTGGACGTAGCGGTGATCTGATTGGTATACCGGTTCCAACTGGTGTTGATTCCAGATTGATCACAATTCCATCAAAGGGAGATTATACCTTGCAGATGTATTTAGTTGGACGAGGACTGATCAACTTTGATCAATTTGTACCAGCCAGCGTAAAGTTTAGCATTTCTGAAACCATGGCTTCAGCTGACGTAAAATCTGATGTCAAAGCTGATACTGTAAAGCCAACCAAGGAGACCAAAACCGACAAGGACACCAAAAAGAAGGTAGACAAAAAGGACACAAAGAAGGATATCAAAAAAGACACCAAGAAAAAGCAAACCAAACCAAAGTCTACCAGTAAGTAGATCATCACATATTCAATTTTCAAAAAACACAAACAACTGATTTTAAATCAATTTTTTCAATCGATATCATGTCAACTCAAAATAGACAGACTATAGTCACATGTCACAAATGCAAACAAGAGGCAACATTATCAGATTTGGATGCGACACTGCATCGACAAAAATGGTATCACTTGTCTTGCTGGCAGGCACTTGTAGGCAAGATCTAGATAGAAAAAACTAGGATAATCTCTGGAATCGGATTACTGGTGATTTTTGTAGGTCCTGTGATTTATTATCTAATTATAAAATAATCAAAAATTATCTAATCAAGTACACTGGAATCTCTGCTTTGTGTACTACATAGTTTGAAACGCTCCCAAGCATATCGTCTTTTGCAGAGCCTGCACCAGTTGTGCTCATTACAACGTGATCAAACTTGCCCTTTTTTGCCAGCCTGACTATTGCATGGCCGGGTGAGTCGCGAACAAGGCTGGTCTTGTACTTGATTTTCTGCTTTTTTGCGACAGCTACTGCATCATCTAGTATGTCTTTACCCTGTTTTTCAAGCTGTTTTTCGAATTTGGCTACTCGTGACTTTGTGCTTTCTTCCACTGCAGGTATTACATGCAGTACTGTGATTTCAGCTCCAGACATTTGAGCAATCTCTATTGCGCTATTTAGGGCTCTGAGTGAAGTGCTTGAGCCATCAATAGGAACTAGAATATTTTCAAAGAGGCCCATCAGATCATATCCTTTTTCTTTTTTGAGATTGCAGCAATTGCTCTAACTACATCTGTTTTGCTAAGAATTCCAGTTAGTTTGTTGTTTACAAGAACAGCTGCCGCATTAATGTCGTTTTCAATTAATGTGGTACACGCCATCGTAAGGTCATCATCATGTTCTACTGTTACCATGTTTGCTGTCATAGCTTCTTTTACTTTGGCGGTTGCACCAAAGCCTGTCTCTGAAATCATCCCCTTTCTTGAAAACAGGACAGTAATTCCGGACGAGTTATCAACAACCTGTTCTTCTTTTCCAAGAACCATTGAAAGCCTGAACAAGTCTCTAAATGACATTACACCGACCGGCTTTTCAGCTTGGTCTTTTACTATTATTCTTGATACATGATTGTTTATCATTTTAGCTAATGCCTCGTAAAGTGGATCATCCTCATTACATGATACAAACGATATTGTCATTACATCGCCTACACGTTTTTCGCCTACAAAACTTGCAATGTAATGTCTGGTAAGATCAGTCCTTGTTATGATTCCCTTTGTATTGCCATTGAAATTAACTCCAAGAGAACCAATATCTCGCTGGGCCATTATCTGAGCACAATCATCAATTCTTGTTGACTGATCCACCGTTACAAGCCGATTCATTATTTCCGTGATTGGGACCTCGTCAATTTTCCTCTCAGTTTGCTCTGTCAAAAGAAAAAGGCCTACATCACGCTCAGTTACGACCCCTACTGGCTCGCCGTTATTGCTTATCAAAACACGGCTAATGTCTTCATTTACTAGTTTTCTTAGCGCGTCTGCAACACTTGCATCCTTACTGACTGTAATTGGTTCCTTCATTAGGTCTTGTGCGGTGGTCACTAATGCACTTTTTACACTTGTCTATAAAAAATCGAAACATAATTTTCTGACTTGAAAATCAGGCTTGAAAAAACAATTTGATCGTATGAAACAGTAGTGTTCCTTTAATGCAACTTTTACGTATATTGTACGCTGGTACGCGGGAGGATCTCTTGTTGGGCTCAAGCCTGACATCATGTGAACCTGCGCACCGCTATCAATTATTTCAGATATGCAAGACTGCCTGAAAATCTGATTTGAAAATCTGCGCTCTGTTAATATAGAAAAATTGCACTTGTGGTATACATGGAGTATAACGAATTTCTGACCAAAATATTTGAGCTAGATGAGGATGTCAGATTTGTCGGCATGTATCGAAGCGATTTTAGCGTCATAATGGATGACTATCAGCCAGCAAAATACGGACTGTCGCATCTGAGCAGAGAAGAAATGAAAGATTCTGTCAGATACGACATGAAGCGATGGGACACATACAAACTGTTCCACAGACAGCTAGGAGATGCATCATTTGCCATGGTCAAATTCGAAAAGACAATACTGCTTACCTTTTCCATCAATCGGGATGAATATCTGCGAGTAAGTCTGGAACCAAGAGCCGACTACAAAAAAATCATCTCGGCCATAGAATCATTGATAATGAAACATCCAGTCATCGCATAGATCAATAACTATTTGAGCAATCCATACCATACCATACCAATGGAAAAAACCCAAAATGACATGCTGGACGCATATTCCAAGGCAACAGAAGCTTGGACAAAATCATTCCAAACAATGCAAGAGCAGGCAACAAGTGCATTCAAACTCTACATCCAGGGCTTTGAGCAGGCGCTAAAATCCTCAAACTTTGAGGAGATGAAAAAATACAACGAGATCTGGCAAAACATGGCAAAGCAATTCGAGCAGAATCCGTACCAATGGTCCCAAAAAGCATGGGAAGACCTCTGGAAAGAGTCGGGATTCGTATCGTTCAAGGCGTTTTTCGATAACTGGCAAAACGTCTGGAAGAACTTTGCAAAAGACGCAGAGGACAAGTCCAAAGAAGCCCTAGACAAGATACAAAAGCAAAACAAGTCCTAGTGTAAAAAAATCCGGCACCATCAGCTTAAGGCCAAAAACGATTGTACTTTGGCGACAGCTATCGATGCTGTTTCTATATTATATCATCAAAGTATTATTCATCTTGGTTGTACTAGTACACATTTCGTGTAGAATTTGTTAAACCAAATTTTGCGATTTCTGATCTCTTCTCGAACAAATAATCTAATTCTTACAAAATTGTATACGATATTCGGTTTTTGTATTAAAAAAAGGAAAAAAGAGAATTTTTAGTTTCGTGGTTTCCAGGATGAGACCCAAGAGTTGATGACGTTTTGACCCATTTCCACAAATGCAGAAGCATTTTGGTTTACGGTCTTGACGTTTTGGATTGTTGCATCGAATGCAGTTTGGACAACTTTGTTGTTTGTCTCTACTGCTTTTACGATTGCCTCGGTTGCATCAGAAACTGCAGTGATTGTCTGTTCTGGCAAAGAATAGTTGATGCCAATTTTGTTGGCAACGCTTTGCTGGATTGTTGTTGATGTGTGTACAAAGTTGGTCCAAGAAGTTATCAATTCTTGGTTTAGGCTTGTGTACGACTGGATTGTCTGTGCTGCAGATTTGTCTAATGCGCTCTTTAGCTTGTCAAAGCTCTTGGTGTATACTGAAAACACGTCTTTTGTTGTTTCGTTTGTTGACATTTTGTTTTGCACCTTTTGTTGTGGAGAAAAGCTTACCTGTTCCTTTTTCGGGCTTTGGTTGTTCTTTCCATCCATTGGTTATTACAACCAACATACGGTATTTAAACATTTGGTAATGATTGGTAATGACTGGTTTCAGCAACCAAATCGTACGCATGAGTTGTGCCTAAATTCTGAGAATTCTGGGTGGTCTTTTTCACTCGTTCAATGTATTTTGTCTTGTATTGCAGAGTTGCAACATAAACAAGGCCTTTGCCAGCTCATTCCGTCTGATACCAAACATTGGTACAAAATGGTCTTTTGCAAGAGCTAATCTTTTATCCATTTGTTGTATATGAAATCGTTGAGCAACAAACCTGCAGATTATGCCGCAATGTGCGATCAGATAATGAAGATGGATTCTAAAATTAGATTTGTCGGCCTCATCAACAACAAGGGCAGACTAATTGAAGGCGGCATGAAACCAGGAGTGCCCACACTTTCTAGTCCAAAAGAAGATGAGATGTTATTCATGGAGCTGGTACTGCGAATCAAAATGCGCCAGGAATTTGACTCACAGCTGGGCAAAGTAAAATTTGCAATGGCGGTTCGCGAAAAAATTCTCGAGATGAGCTTTCAAATTGACAGTCATGTTCTTTTTGTTGTCACTGAATCGGATGCCGACTATGGAGCATTGCCAAAAAAGATACTCCAAGTCATTGGAGGTTAAGTCGTGTCAAGATCGCAACATTTACCAATATCTTTATATGGTAATTGCTGGACTCTGATACCAATGGTTGGTAAATGTAACCAATATTATCAAAGCCTACTATGGGTAGAATGCTAAATGGTATCTCAAGAAATCAGAAAGCTTGCCAGCGAAATCTTCAAGACCGATTCACAAATTGTTCATTTGGGACTAATAGACTTGGAAGGCCATGTACTAATTGACCAGTCATCAATGTCATCAGTACCAATAGAGCCAGACAAGGACAGAATGATGTTTTACTATCAAGTCGGCTTGAGACGAAGCAGACGAGAGCACTTTAACGAAGCATACGGCTTGACGCAATATGTCCACATTGTCAGAGAAAAAATGCAGCAACTAATCATGTATTTACCAATGCTTACAGTATATCTTACAATTGACAAAGATCTCAGCCCAGATCGAGTAGCGCAAATGGCAAAAAAAATTCAAAGTATTGACAAGGCAATATTGGACGATGCTGTAAACAGCCTGTTCTTTGCCAACAAAACTAAAGTCTAAAAAATACGGTAAAGCACAATGAGCAACAAAACCATTACTACTATTAATCCCGCAACCAGCGAGCCGATCTCTACTTTTGAATCCATGTCAAAAGACCAAGTCCAAAACCAAGTTTCAAAATCAAGGTCTGCTTTTTCAAGCTGGAAAAATGATCTAGAGACAAGACGCGCTGCATTATACCATCTAACTGACTATTTGCGCAAAAACAAGGTAAGGCTTGCAGAAATGGCCACAAAGGAAATGGGCAAGGTCCTAAAAGAAGCAATATCCGAGGTTGAAAAGTGTGCATGGGCACTAGAGTTCTATGCAGATAACGGAGGAACCCTACTATCTGATGAAATACTAAATACTGATGCGCGAAAAAGCTTTGTCACATTTGAGCCCCTTGGAATAATTGGCTCTATCATGCCGTGGAATTTTCCGTACTGGCAGGCACTAAGATTTGCAGCGCCAAGTCTGATTGCTGGCAACACTATCGTCATGAAGCCATCTAGTGTGACAATGCAGTGTGGAATAGAAATTGAAAAGGCGTGCACAGAAGCAGGCGTGCCAGAGGGGGTTTTTCAAACACTGGTTGGAGGATCAGAATCTGCAAATCATCTTATCGAAGCAGACGTTAATGCAGTCACATTTACTGGAAGCACCAAGGTTGGCGCAATGGTTGGTCAAAAATCAGCATCATTGCTAAAAAAATGTGTCCTAGAGCTTGGCGGAAGCGATCCCTTCATAGTTTTAGAGGACGCAAATGTGGAAAAGGCGGCAAATGGCGCAATCAAGGGAAGATTCATCAATTGCGGCCAAAGTTGTGTTGCGTCAAAAAGATTCTTTGTCTCACGCAAAATCGCCAATGAATTCATAGAAAGATTTGTTAAAAATGCAGAACGCCTTCAGGTAGGCGACCCAATGGTAATTGAAAATGACATTGGGCCACTTGTAAACAAGGATGCGCTGGAAAACATTTCATCAATGGTTGAGGATGCAAAAAAGAAGGGCGCCCAAATTCTGACTGGCGGACACCAAATAGGAAACAAGGGCTACTTTTACAAGCCAACAATTCTTACAGGCCTGACCCCCGACATGAGAATTTCTAATGAAGAGACGTTTGGACCTGTTGCACCAGTCACAATATTTGATGATGAAACAGATGCAATTAGAATGGCAAATGACTCCGAGTACGGCCTTGGAGCAAGCATTTGGACAGACAATCTCAAAAAAGCAGAACAGCTATCAAAGCAGATAGAGTCTGGAATTGTAACTGTCAATAATGTCGTTATCTCTGATCCAAGAGTACCGTTTGGTGGAATAAAGCAAAGTGGCTTTGGCAGAGAGCTCTCAAAATACGGAATGCTCGAATTTGTAAACATCAAGTCCATCAGATTTTACGATCAGCTGATTCATCATCATTACGTGGAATAATTCGCTAAACTAAACATCCCAAGTCTTAAGTATCTACTAGAGGCATTTTTCATTGAATTGAATATTGCAGGACTGCTTGTCGCTTTAGCTATTTTATCATCAATTCCGACAGCCCTTGGCGCATAATGTCGGCCAAAGACCCAGTCGGCGAGTTTTCCAAGTTCTTTGAAATGATACTGCCGAACCCAAAAAAGCGATTCCGCATAGCAGGCAGGGCCATCAACGACGTTTCCAGCAAAAAAGCAATGGATGTAGAAATGCAAATAGAGCGTTTAACCCATGCAAACTTTGATCAGTACAACGGAATCCTTCTGTGCTATTATGAGCACAAAAAGATGAATGGCAAAACCGAGATCTCTGATATCAAAAATCTGATCCAATGTCATCATGGTACAATGTTTTCTACTGTTGCCAAGCCCGGCTTTGCCTTTTGGAACCACTAGTTCCAAATGTGGTATTTCACGCCAAGGTACAAAAACCACTTTGCCAAATCATACGCATTGATTAGGCGACACACAATAGTATTGGATGAAGATCTAGAGAAAAAACTAAGACACCTTCAGGCGGATTTAATCAAAAAGACCGACAAGTCCGTAAGCTTTTCCCAAGTCATAAACGAGACTCTCAAAAAAGGCCTCAAATAATTCGGGATAGGACGTGTGGTCGTTGAGGCACCGAATTGGAAGCCCCAGTCCACAGTCAGATTTTACTGGATAATTTTTGATATTAAAGAGAAACGTAGGAATCATCAGTGTCAGTTTAACATGAACAATGTTCGTGTTAAACTAGAATTATGTTACATGATGCAAAAAACTTGTCTAGTTCTGTCTAGTTACAGACCGTTGTTTTTTGCTAAAATTTTCCATTATTTTCCATTTTAGGATATAAAGAAACTATCGCAGGCCCGAATCCACCATTAGTGCAATAAACAGCACCGCAAGGTACGGACTGGAAAACTTGAAGAGAACCCACGATGATTTTTCCGACGGCTTTGCAATAACCCAGAACGACAACACCAGCATCAATATTCCAGATGTTATTGCAGTGTACAGGTAAATCTCTGTCATGACCGGTTTTCCGTCATGAGTCAAAAAGAACGGCACTATACTAAACAAAACCATCACCAGTGTAGAAATAGCAATTACTCGTGCAGATGTTTTTTCAGATTGAACAGCAGTAAGCATTGGAACATTAACCTTGTTGTAGTCTTCTTTGAAATGTAGAGTCAAAGCCCAGATGTGCATTGGAATCCAAATAAAGACAAGGCCTGCCATGACCAGGCCCAAATCCCACAAACCTTGCATTGTGACTGCGACATGGCCAATCAACGGAGGTGCCCCTCCACATAATCCCCCTAGTATAATATTGGTTCTACTTCTTCTCTTCAGCGCATGCGAATAAACTGCGACATTATTGACAAGGCCAAAAGCCATGAAAATTCCAGCCCAGATTCCATTCCAAAATCCAGCAGTATACGATATTGCAAATGCGCATGCCAGCGATATGCCAGCTAGCACCAACCCAAAGTCTCGAGCTTTCTCTGGAGGAGAAATTCTTCCAGATGGAATAGGTCTGTTTTTGGTCCTTTCCATTATTGCGTCTATATCTCTGTCATGATAGTTAGTCAAAGTATTGGCAGCTGCAGAACCGGCGGCAACTCCGAAAATCATCAAAACCCATGTAGCTAAAGACACAGGAACATGATACACATTAGATGCAGTTATTGTTGCGCCAAATGCGGTAAATACCAAAAGGTACCAGATTTTTGGCTTGGTCAGCTCGTAATATGTGGCGATTTTGGATTTTGCCTGCGCTTTTTGCATCTAATTCCCTATTTCCGTGATTATGCAATGTAAAATTAAATGTAACATGTCCTATGCCGAATGGTTATACGGCATTGTCTTGGTTCTGCGCTTCATTTCTATGAATGATTCCGATGCCAAAACTCCTTCTATTCTGCCCACTCCTTCAGAGATTAATTTGTGCATTTCCGACAGATTCTGCGCGTACATTGTAACTATGATGTCAAATCTGCCGGTAACCTCAGATATCTCTCGAACTCCTTTGATCTTGAATAACTCATCAATGATTCCGTCTCGGAATTTGGAATCCATGTTGATTCCAGTTAACGCCTTGACCCCATAGCCAAGCTCCTTGTCATTTACAATTATGGTGAATCGCTCGATTAGCTTTTTCTTTGTCAGTCTTTTAATTCTGGAATATACAACAGATGGATTTACCTTGATTTTCTCAGATAGTCTTGGAATGGAAATGGATGCATCCTCGGATAGTTCTGACAAAATAGTAAGATCTAGGTCATCAATTTTTGCCGTCTAAAACACCTGACCGTGAAATTCCTTTACTGTTTTATAAGTTATGAAGAGATTCTTGCAAAAATTTTCTAGATTTTTCCTTTTTTGTATAGCATTTCTGCCAACAAAACTGCTCCCTTTGCAGAGCCCATTTTCTTGTTATGAGAGAACAAGACATACTTTAGTCCGTTATCGAAAATCTGATCCTCTTCTAGCCTGCCCATCGATGTTGTCATGCCATCGTTGAGCTGTCTGTCAATTCTTGGCTGCGGGCGAGTTGGGTCCTGGTGTACCACTAGGTAGTCTTTTGGTGCTGATGGCAATCCAGTAACGCTAATGTGATTAGAAAACTCTTCAATGGAATGTCTGACTTCTTCTGCCTTTGCTGGCTTTGATGTTTCCACAAAGACAGATTCTGTATGACCATCAATTACTGGAACTCGTGTACAAGTGCAGCTTACCTTGATGTTTGCAGGTTCTATCTTGCCATCCTTTAGTTTGCCCAAGATTTTGGCAGTCTCTATTCTAACTTTGTTTTCCTCTTTAGGAATGTATGGAATCAAATTATCTGTAACATCTAATGCTGATACACCTGGCGATCGTCCAGCTCCGGAGATTGCCTGCATTGAAGTCATTATGACACGTTTTGCGCCATAATTCTCGTACAGTGGTTTCATTGTAATAGCAAGACCTGTTGTGGTGCAATTTGGCAATGGCAAGACATAGCCCTTCCAGTTTCTGTTCTTTTTTTGCTGTTCTACTAGTTCTACATGTTCATCGTTAATTCCTGGAATCAAAATTGGCACGTCCTCTTCGTATCTGTATGCAGACGATGTGGATACTACTGGAACGTCTTTGGCAAATTTGGTCTCTATGTCTCGAGCTGCATCGGATTCAACTGCTGAAAAGACGAGGTCTAATTCTGATACTTTGATATCGTTAATTGCCACTACTGGCATGTCGCGTGCATATTTTGGAACATCGCCACCTACTTGCCATTTTACTATGCCCGAATTTGGATCTCGGATTGCCTCGATGTACTTTTTGCCTGCAGATCTCTCCGATGCTGCAAGCTGGGTTACCTCAAACCACGGGTGGTTTTCCAAGGATACTAGGAATTCCTGTCCTACTGCGCCTGTTGCACCTAGGACCGCTACGCGCTTCTTCATCAAGGAAAATTTTTGTGCGATCAATTAATAATTCTTAGCCTTTTGACCGCAACAACTAAACCCGTCAAAACCAACCTGAATTCGTGAAGTTTGCCAAAAACATCCGATCGCACAGTATAGTCAGGCACGGGGGACCGCATTCAATCCCAGGATTTAGCGCCAAAATTCTGGATTTCAGCTCAAACGTAAACCCATTGGGCTATCCAGGTATAGTAAAGCTGGACCTGGACAAAATTCCGATCTACCCTGATCATGATTCCACAAAACTAAAGCAAGCATTATCAAAATACCTCAAAATTCCAAAACATAACATCACTGTAGGAAACGGAGCAACTGAGCTAATCTATGATTTTTGCCGGGCTGTAACGCCAAACAAAGTTCTGATTGTATCTCCAACCTTTGGCGAATACGAATCCGCATCAAGGCTTTGCGGAGCCAAAATTGATTTCTTTTCTACCTTGAATCTCGAATCCAACTTGGAAAAATTTATGCAAAAAATACCAAGAAATGGAATTGTCTTTGTTTGCAATCCGAATAATCCTACTGGGGAGTTACTATCAAAAAAATCAATCATATCAATAATCAAGGCGGCAAAATCAAAATCATCACTTGTCTTTGTTGATGAATGCTTTATTGAATTGACACAGACACCAGACCAGTCGGTTTTAGATTTGGTTTCAAAGTTTGAGAATCTCTTTGTTTTGCGGTCATTGACCAAGTCGTTTGGCCTTGCAGGACTGCGATTGGGATATGGAATTGGAAGCAAAAACCTAGTCTCAATTCTGGATAAAATCAGGGTCCCTTGGAGCGTAAATGGCCTTGCTCACCAGGCTGGGATTCTGGCATTGTCCGATAAAAAATTCCTAACAAAGACACAAAAGTTGATCAAGGCAGAATTAAGATTTCTCATAGATTCATTATCAAAGCTAGGACTAGAATATTCTGAGACAAAAACCAACTTCATTCTGATAAAAACAAAACAGCCATCAAAAGTATTGCAAAAAAAATTACTACAAAAAAACATTCTAGTGCGAGATTGCAGCAATTTCAGAGGCCTGGACAAATATCACATCAGAATTGCAGTTAGGACCAGAAAAGAAAACAAAAAGCTGGTATCTGCATTTGAGGCCATACTATGACTAAAACTCTGATGATTCAGGGTACATCCTCTGGTGCAGGCAAAACAACTCTTGTTGCTGCCTTGTGCAGGATCTTCTCAAACAAGGGCTATTCTGTGGCACCATTCAAGTCGCAAAACATGTCCAATTATTCCTACAAGGATTCTTTTGAGATATCCCAGGCTCAGGCAATACAGGCAATAGCTGCACGGACACAAATCTCGCCACATCTAAACCCAATTTTGCTCAAGCCACTTGGGAACTATATCAGCAATGTCGTTATCCAGGGAAAGCCATACAAGAAAATGTCTGCAAAAAACTATTACGAAAAATTTGTCCTAAAGCAAGGAATCAAAATTGCAATGGAATCATTTGATCATCTAAAATCAAAACACGACCTCATAATACTGGAAGGCGCAGGCTCGCCAGCCGAGATAAACCTGCAAAAATATGACATTGCAAACATGAAGATGGCAGAACTAGCTCACTCTCCAGTACTTTTGGTTACAGACATTGAAAAAGGAGGCTCGTTTGCAAGCCTGGCAGGCACAATGTCGCTTTTGCCAAAAAACCACCAAAAGCTAGTCAAAGGCTTTGTCATAAACAAGTTCAGAGGCAACAAGGCATTACTCCAACCAGGATTCAAAAAGCTAAAACAGATAACATCTAAATCCGTTTTTGGCGTAATACCACATGTTGAGCTAGATTTGCCAAACGAGGACTCGCTTGATAACAAGGTTCATCTTTTCAGAAAGCAAAACCAAAAAAAGCTAGATTCACAAATTGAAAAACTAGCTAGTATAGTGCAAAAAAATCTCGACATCAAATCAATTGAAGGTATGATCCAATGATTCCGGTTCTAGTTGTGATTGGCGCACTGGCACTTGACTTTGCCTTTGGCGATCCTAGGTCAAAATACCATCCAACTGCATGGGTTGGAACTATAATTGCAAAAACAATACCATTTGCAAAATCACAAAACCCAACAGCAGAAAAACTTGGCGGAATTTTAGTTACTATATCTATAACGGGACTAGTTGCAGTATTGTTATTTTCGTTCCAAATTTTCACAAGCTTTGATGATATCATATCTACTATACTGCTGACAATAATTGGCTCTGTACTGCTCAAGACAACAATTGCAATCCGTGGTCTGGAAAAACACGGAAAACTAGTCATGGAGTCCATATCAAAAAACAACCTAAATGAGGCACAGGACAGGCTTGCGATGCTGGTAAAGCGAAGCACAAAACAGCTGGACAAAAACCACGTCATTTCAGGAGTTCTGGAGACGACCAGTGAAAACATCGTAGATGGCGTCACAGGTCCAATGTTTTATTTTGGCTTGTTTGGCCTGCCTGGAGCATTTGTATATCGCACGATAAACACGTTTGATTCCATGATTGGCTACAAAGATTCCATATTTTCCAATGTGGGCTGGTTTGCGGCAAACTGCGACAAGGTCCTAAATTATCTCCCCGCAAGAATCACTGGATATGTGATGGTCTTATCAGCAATGTTGGTTGGTGCAGACTGGAAAAGCTCACTGCACACAATGAAGTCAGATGGCAACAAGACATCCAGCCCAAACGCAGGAATCCCAATGGCGGCAATGGCTGGCGCACTACACACGAGATTTGAAAAAATCGATCATTACACCCTAGGAAATGGAACTACCGAGCTAGACAATACTCATTTCAAGTCTGCCATACTATTAATGAAAACAACTTGTGTATTGTTTTGTGGTATTGTAACAATACCTATGATAATGGTATTGAGTTATTTTGGATGGTGGATTCATGTTTAGGCAAGCAGGATCTGTTTTTTCATTTCTAACAATAATTCCATCTGGCAGCTCGGATCTGCAAACTGTAGCAAAGTACATGTATCTTTTTCCAGTAATTGGAATTGCAATAGGCCTGTTGCTTGGAGGTGTGGGATGGGGACTGTCGTTTTTCCTAGAACCACTGGTTGTTGGTTTGCTAGTAGCTGCAGGCCTTGTACTAATCACCGGAATTCATCACACTGATGGGCTGTCGGATTTTGCAGATGGCTTGATGGTCAAAGGATCTAAGGAAAAAAAACTCGAAGTGATGAAAGACCCAAAGGTGGGCTCTGCCGGAATTGTTGCGATTGTGTTTTATGTAGCAGCTGCAGTAATTGCACTTTCTTTTATGAAAGGATTTGAGCTGTTTTACGCCATTTTGGTTGGCGAGGTAATTGCCAAGTTCTGCATGGTGTTATCTGCAAGTATAGGACCGTCTGCCTGGCCAGGCTCTAACTCTTCATTTATCGAGTCAATGAAAGACAAGAAAAAGCTGGCACTTGCAGGCGCAATCACAATATCTGTGCTTGTACTATTCCAGAACAATACCGGCTTTGTAGCCTTGGCAGCCTCAATTATTGTAACTCTGGTTATAGTGGGCGTTTCTAGGCGCAGTTTTGGAGGAATTTCTGGCGATATAATGGGCGCAGTAAACGAGCTTGCCCGGGTTTCATCGTTTTTAGTGCTGGCATCTCTATGATTGCGCTAATCATGGCTGGCGGCAAGGGAACAAGAATGGGCATGCCAGAAGAAAAACTCCTACTCCGATACAAAAAGCCGACAATTCTACATGTAATAGAAGCACTGCAAAACTCAAAATGCTTTTCCAAGATTTTTGCCGCAACCAGCCCGAATTCTCCAAACACGGAAAAACTCATCTCAGAACATATTGACATAATCAAGACTAGCGGCAAAGACTATGTCTCTGATTTGAATAATGCATTATCAACTCTGAATGATTTTGTTTTTGTAGTGTCTGGTGATCTGCCTTTGCTGGATCATGCCATAATACAAGATATGGTATCAAAGCACCAAAAAAACACTCAATGGCAAAGTTTTCTAGTGACGAAAAAATTCCTAGACAAAAATAATCTGTCTTTGGAATATTCTACAATTCTAAATGGAGAAGAATGCTATTACACAGGCATATCTATTGTAAGCCCAAAAGAGTCAAACCAAGAAACCTGCACTATATACAATGATACCAGAATAGCAGTTAATCTGAATACAAAA
>JBJTCW010000097.1:0-6450 GCA_046092065.1 Candidatus Nitrosotenuis sp.
AAATTGACCAATTACTATAAACAATTAACTGAAACCTGGATCGAGTCACAAAAAAAAGTAAATGCCAAGATTCCGACAATACCTCAAGACATTGAGCACATAGAAGCCTACAAAAGAGTATGGATAGACATTTTTGAGAATGACTTTACACAGTTATTTGATTCAGAAGAATTCGGTCAAAACTATGGAAAGCTGGTAACAGCAGAATTAGAGCTAACAAAACATTGGGAAAACATAACTAATGTGATTTTGCACTCCATGAAACTTCCAACTAGAAAAGAGATTGATGAAGTTTACAAAGAATTACATGAGCTTAGAAAAAGAATTACAAAATTAGAGAAAAGAGATGGAAAAAAGAATGCATGATGAATTAGTAGATCCAAAGATAGTTGAAGAGTTTCTCAGTTTTACAAAAAACGTAGCTGAAGCTCCAAAATTAGTTCCAGCCCCAGATGAGATCAGTCTAGAGTCAACACCGTATGATATAGTATATGAATACGACAAGGTAAGATTGCTCCATTACAAACCATTGGTTGAAAAACAGATCAAGACGCCTTTATTGATCAGTTATGCTATAATCAATCGATTTCATATTTTGGATATCCAACCAAGTAAAAGCTGGGTAAGAAAAATGCTGGAGAGTGGAATTGACGTATATATGATCGATTGGGGTGCCCCGTCAAACATAGACAAGTATCTAGATTTTGATGACTATGTTAATTTGTACATGGATAATTGCGTTGATCACATTAGAAAAGAAGCTCAAGTAGAGAGCATTTCCATACAAGGATATTGCACCGGTGGAACCATATCGACAATTTATGCGGCAATACATCCAGAAAAGGTGCGTAATTTGATAGTCACAGCGCCAGTTATTGATGGTTGGAAAGATACTACCGTAGTAAGCAATGTAGGAAAACATATCGACATTGACAATCTAGTTGACACCATAGGAAACATGCCTCCAGAGTTCATGTATTATTGCTTTTCAATTCTCAAACCATTTGAGCAAGGATTAGAAAAATACTATAAATTCTTCAAGAACATACATGATAAAGAATTTGTAGATAATTTCTTACGCGTTGAAAAATGGTTAAGCGATACTCCTCCAATACCTGGAGAATTATTTAGGCAATGGATACGAGATATTTATCAAGAAAATCTTTTGGTTCAAAATAAAATGTACGTAGGAGGAAAACAAGTTGATTTGACAAAAATATCAATGCCCGTTTTTGTCCAAGTAGCTGTAGGAGATCATTTAGTGTCACCAGAGTGCAGTATGCCAATCTACTATGCAGTATCCAGTCAAGACAAAGTCATGAGAGTGTACCCAATAGGACATGTAGGTATGATTGCAAGTAGTTTTTCACAAAAACAAATTTTGCCTGAGCTGTGTCAGTGGATAAAAGAAAGATCCTAGGATTGTCGTTTCTTTTTCTCTAGGGGAATGACAACTACTTGAACCAAGTCGCCTTCGTTGAGACGTAACGCATCTCGTTCTGCCTCAGGTATTGAGATTCTGCCATTGCTTCCAACAGTAGTTTTGAATGCACCATATCCAACAAAGCTTTGCATCATGCTTCCAAAATTGAAAAACTGCTCCATGATGTTTTTTTGTGTAGAAGACATGTTGTTAGCAAAATTGGCTTGTGCTTCAGACGATTTTGCAGTTAGTTCTTTGAGCACTTGAAGTGGGTCGGATTTTTGGTTGTTTTCCATATATGATGAAAAATATTTCATAAATTCAGATTGCGCACGTCCACTTTTTTGCACCCAGTCTTGAAACATTGCAAGATAATCTATTTGGTTACTATTACCAACCATTGGCATGATTCGGCATCATAGTTATTTAAACATATTATTTCAAAAAATCTAAAACTAGTTTTGAAAATTCTTTTGGATTCTCCACGTAGGGAGTATGGCCACAGCCCTCCATTTGGTAGAATCGACAATCACGAATTTTCTGTACAAAGTATTCAGCATATTTTACTGGTATAACTTGGTCCAATTCTCCCCATATCACCAATGTTGGAATGTCCAGCACGGCAAGTTTGGCAGATATTTCTGGTGCATTCTTTAATCCCAGTATAGTAGACATGAAAGCATATTTTGCGTTTGGTAGAAGCATTCTTTGAACAAATCCATCAATAGTACTTTGACTTATTTCCTTGTTATTTCCAGTCATCGTTAGGAATGCATTTTTTGCAGATGCTGAATCCGGATATAGAGCTGCCATTATGTATGCATCTAATGCTGGAGTAGACTGCTTCATTGCACCTGCAGGAGAAACAAGAATAAGCTTTTCCACACGTTCTTGGTTTTCTGATGCATATTCAACTGCAACTTGTCCTCCCAATGACGATCCAATTACAGTGACATCACCTATTCCGAGTTCATCTAGGAATGACGCAATAAATTTCGCAAAAAGATCTGTCGTATAATCAATACTGGGTTTATCACTCAAACCAAACCCAATTAGATCAGGAACATATAATGTAAAATATTTTCCAAGGTGTGGGATTATCTGCTCCCATCGTTCTGCAGATGCGCCAAGGCCGTGAATTAAAATTAAATTTTTCTTGCCAGAGCCTTCTTTTAGATAACGAATTCTACTGCCTCTAACAGTAACAAATTCTTCTTGCATGTAATTAACACTGTTTGGTCAACGGTCTAGATAAGCATTAGTATGATCGTATTTTGTGCGGATGTAAAAATAAGAAAGAGGTTAGCCTAATGCTCTAGAGTGTTTGGCGGTGTGTGGTCGCTCACCTGGGAATTTACGTCTCATGTGTGCAGACGGTCTTCCATACAAGAGTTCCAAGAACCAGGCTTCGTGTTCAATTTCTTCTCTCAGAATGTCCTTTGCGATATCATATGTAGCTGGATCTTTTCCGTGCGTCATCTGGCATATTTTATTCCAGTTGACAATTGCACCTTGTTCAGCCTTGAGACATTTTTCCATGATCGCCCTCAGATCAGTTTTGTTTGGTGGTAGTTGTAAAAACTCGCAGCCGGACATTTTGATGAATTCCGTTGCATCGTTTGGAAGACTTCCTCCAAGTTCGTAGATTCTTGACAGACAGGATTCAAAATGACTAAGATCCTCAAGTCGAGCATCTTCCACTACACCTTTGATTCCTTCGCCCTCAACTCCGGTGCAATGCATTCTAAGATTCGTGAAGTAATAGTATGCTGTGAATTCCACGGATGCATTGTATACCAAGAGTCGGATTAGTTCGTCAATGTCCACTCCATTTTGTTTGAGAACATTTACCCCGACCACGTTTGGTTCGGTTTGTGTTACCATGATTGGGCAGTAATTTTTAGAAATAAAAATCTGTTTATCTCAGAGTTACTTTTTTTGCTGGGCTTTGTATTCTGCCAGTGCTTTTTGTGCCCTATCCCATGCAGCCTTGTTTGCCGCGTCGATTTCTTTTTGTTTTGCATCGATAGAGGTGTCTTTCTTTTTTGTATCACCGTTAATCTTATCCAATGCCTTTTGTTTTGATAGTTCTGCCAATTGTCGAGCTTCGTCCAATGTTTTTGGTTTGTCAGAGCCAGGGCTGACCAGTTTTTGGTTAGTAGTTGGGGTTGCAGTCACATTCTTTGGTTTTTGTAGCTCTGCTTGTTTTTCTGCAACTAGTTTTTGACGGGCAGCTGCTGCATCCTTGATTGCTTTTTCGTTTGCTTTTTGTGCCTCTTCTCTTGCGGCCTTTGCTTTATCACTGTCCGTTTTACCTAACTTTTTGAGTAACTCCTCTTTTGCCTGCTCAGTTCGTCTTTGTAGCTCATCTTGTTGTGCCTTTTTTTCCGCTTCTGGATCACTATAGACCTTATTTGAGGTACTGAGTTGCCCAGGTTTGGTAGAAAATCCAGCTGGCGCCACAGACGTTGTAGTTGCAGATATTGTGACCTCATTTGATCTAGGACTGGCACCGGCTGCAAATAATGCACTAACTGCATAAGTGTACGATTTTCCAGTCATTATGTTATTTACAAGATAACCAGTCACAGGTCCAGTGTTATCGTTGATTATTCTATATGATTCACCTGTTTTTTCTTCAATCTTAAATCCATTGATAGATTGTTTGTAGGTTTGAGATGGGGCAGTCCATGAAAGATAGATTTGCGTCGGTGAAACAGCTGTTGCAGTCAAAACCGGAGATGTTGTTTCTCTAGGAGTAGATGATGCTTCTCCTGACGGACTGCCAGTACCAATGGAGTTAATTGCAGAAATTCTGTAATAGTATTGAGTTGCAGTTATCAGTCCAGTATGAGAATAAGTTGTAATTGTGTTGCCGGTGTTTTGTACTATTACCTCATACGAACCAGTTCCTTTTTTGCTCTCAATTTTGTATCCAGTGATATCAGAACCACCATTATTGGATGGTGCGGCCCATGAAAGATTGATTTGTGTTCCAGATGCAGAAACAGCGCTAAGACTTGTCGGAGATCCCGGTACAGTCTTGGTATTTGTGTTTGGTGTTGATGATGCAGATGGAGTCGTAGACGCTTCTGGGGAGGGATTACTAGATCCGACAGAATTAATCGCAGAAACTCGATAGACATAGACTTGGCCAGACGTAAGACCGGTGTGAGAATAGGTTGTTGCGGTGTTGCCGGTGTTTGCAACAAGTATCGAGTATGTGCCAGATGTTCCGATTTTGTATTCTAATTTGTATCCAATAATAATAGAGCCACCATTATTGGATGGTGCGGCCCATGAAAGATTGATTTGTGTTCCAGACATAGAGGTTGCAGAGAGGCCAAGCGGTGGAGCTGGAGAGGATGATGTGGATCCTACAATTGGTGTGGCTGAAGCCTCTGGAGATGCAGTGCTTGGGCCAATTGAGTTAATTGCATATACTTTGTATGCGTATGTGGTTCCAGTAGTAAGGCCCGTATGAGAATAAGTTGTACTGCTATTTCCAGTCGTAGCTACAAGAGTAGTATAAGTTGCAGAGCCTTTTTTGACATCAATTTTGTAACCAGTGATAGCATAACCACCATTGCTTGATGGAGCAGTCCATGAAAGAACTGTTTGTGTAGGAGATGTCGCAGTAACAGAAAGTCCAGACGGTGCTCCAGGAGCACTGGTTGCAGATACAGGTTTTAGTGTAAGAGCTACTTCAGGCGATGGTTTTTCACTAGCACCAAACGAAGTAACCGCATAAACCCTATAGACATAGACTTGGCCAGATGTTACACCAGTATGAGAATAAGTTGTTGCGGTGTTGCTTGTAGTCACAAGTTCTGTATACGAACCAGAGCCAATTCGGTATTCTATTTTGTAACCAGTTACGGCATAACCGCCATTGCTTGATGGAGCAGTCCATGCAAGATTGATTTGCGTTGAAGATATTGGGGTAGCTGTCAAACCAGTAGGAGTCCCAGGAAAAGTTCCTATCGATGAGGAAGATGGAGTGATAGTGACTTCAGATGAAGCAGTGCCCGTTCCAACAGAATTGATTGCAGAGATTTTGTATGAATATGTGACGTCTGTTGTAAGACCAGTATGAGAATAAGTTGTTGCGGTGTTGCCGGTGTTTGCAACTAGTGTAGTATAGCTTCCCCCACTTGATTTGTATTCTATCTTATATCCAGTAACAGCATAGCCAGATGGGGCACTCCAAAAGACATTGACGATTGTTGGAGATACCGCAAGTGCGGACACGCCGGTAGGCGCCGTAGGAGTACTAGTATCTGCAAAGACACTAGCAGTGGCAAACGATAAAGTCAGCAAAATTATAATTCCCAGAATAGTTTTTTTATTGTTCAACAGCAAATATGAAAATGCGGATGTTTTTAGGCATTACTACTAAAATTCGATCTCAGATTAAGAGCTAACACTAAAGGTAGTAACAACTTGCTTTGCTAGTTTTTCAATATCAACCGTGGGTTCAGCTGATATTAGCAATACAAAGCGGCTAATTGGAAATGGGAAACTGATCAAAACCAGCCTATCTCGTCTTGCTGCCAAATAGTTGATTGGTCCCAATGTTTTATCAAATTCTTTTCTAAGAGAAACTCTAGATGCAAATTCCATAAAATCATCCAGTTTGTTTTCGTTATTTTCAAATGGAGATAATCCATCTTTGAATCCGCCTGCAATCAGTTTACCATTTTCATCAATTATACCTGCAAATCTGATCTCTTTTTCCTGTATTAGTTGCCTACATTTGGTCTCATAGAACTTATTTTCTACAGTCAATTTCAAAAAATCATAATCATATCCATAATAAAAGATTTCATAGTCGTGTAAATTGTAAAAATCAAAACCCTAGTTTCCACTAGGGGTTGATTTTAATTAAAAAATCATCGCGCATAGTCTCTATGTAATGTGGCTAACCAGTGCGTTGGTCTATTAGTAATGGCAGGCTCACCACTCGCCGAAGCTTGTGATCTATACCTCCATCCTATCAAAGTAGTCTTCTACTACCGACCTCCATC
>JBJTCW010000098.1:0-36034 GCA_046092065.1 Candidatus Nitrosotenuis sp.
TTTAGAATATAAATGAAAATTGGCGATTACAATAATCTAGAACAGTCTGATTGCTTCTTGTACTTGCGGATAGTGAGCCGGAACTCGGAATTGTCTGCGAATATTCATTGCCAGGCTTTCGCATTTTCTTCGCTCACCGTGGTTTACCAAGACTCGTCTAAGCTTTGGTCTAAGCTTGTGCACAAATGACATTAACTGGTTGAAATCGCTGTGACCTGAGAATCCGTCCAGTTTTATCATTGAGCAGTTTACGTTGACCACTTCTACTTTGCCGTCCTTACCAAGAAGTGAAACTTGTTTGGAGCCATCAAGGACTCGTCTGCCCAATGTTCCATTTACTTGGTATGAAACAAAGATGATCTTGTTTTTGTTAGATGGTGCAATGTTTCTGAAATATTCCAAGACTGGGCCGCCCTCTAACATTCCAGATGTTGCCAAAATTATACATGGAGTGTTGTCGCGTAATGGTTCTTCTCTTGCATCAGAATGCTCGATATTTGTGAAGTATTCAGAATTAAACGGATTGTCATCAGTTTCCAGAATCTTTTGTCGCAGCTCGCGAGCCAAATATTCCGGATATGCTTCGTGAATTGCAGTAGCTTCAGAGATCATTCCCTCTGTGAACACTGGTGCTTCTACCATTTGGCCAGCCTTCATGTAGTGATCAATTACCATTAGGATTTCTTGTGCGCGACCCACTGCAGGAATTGGAATCAAGACCTTGCCGCCATCAACCAAAGTATTGTTCACTGCATTGATGAATGCAGATTCTACTTCCTGTCTTGTTGGCTGGATGTCTTCTCTTGCGCCGTAGGTGCTTTCTATGAGTAAAGTTTCAACTCTAGGATAATTCCACGACGCACTATCAAAGAGAATGCTTTTACCGAATTTGATATCGCCAGTGTATACAAAATTGTGGTCTCCGTTTCCTATGTGGAAATGACACGTTGCAGAGCCCAAAATGTGGCCTGCATTTGAAAATACCAATTTGATGTCAGGAGATATGTCAGTTACAGTACCATATGGAATTGTAATGGTTTGCTTCATGATTTGCTTTACGTCGCGTTCTGCATACATTGGAGTCCTGCCTTGTGCAGATGCGACTCGAATAGCGTCAAGTTGAATCAGATTCATCATTGGTAGTGTAGGCTCTGTGCAGTAGATCGGTCCTTTGTAACCATATTTGCACAAGACTGGCAAAAATCCAGTGTGATCCAAGTGTGCGTGGCCGATTACAACTGCGTCTAAATCATCTAGTGTTATGTTTGTCCAATCAAGTCTTGGGTATGCTTCTGATGGACTGCGAGCGCCTGGGTTCACACCGCAATCAATGAGAATTTTGCTCTCAGGAGTCGTCAGAATCATGCTGGATCTGCCAACTTGGCCAAATCCGCCCAATGTCATCAAAGAAACCTCTGATCTCTGAGCCAGTCTTGGCCTGAAAATGCTCTCACCAATTTGCTTGAGCTGCTTTGAGCGCTCTGTTGATGTCAATTTTAGATTGTAATTGATTTGCTGTATGGTACTGGACTGGATTGTGGTTGCCTTTCTGATTCGAATTCTCCAGCCCATTTGCTCTGTAAGTTTGGCCATGTTGAATTCAGGATTGTTCTGGAGCAGCCAGGGTCGCTTTACTTCAACAGAAACCTCGCCGGTTGCTGTATCAAAATAGGTCCCGCCAAGTTCTGCCTCTTTTGGCAAGGCTTCGACTATTACTTTGCGGGCGTCTTCCTCGTTTTTGCGAATAGATTCCTCAGTTCTAACTACGATTCTTTTTTTGATTACATTTACCAAATCCGATACGATTTGGTTGTTTTCCATTAGAAATGACGGAGATTTTGTGTATAGTGCTATTCTTGGGCCCTCATAGTCGATTTTGCTCACCTGGGCCTCTTTTGGAATACTTTGCAGTATGGTCGCCATTACACTTTGGGCTGTAGATGAATCCTTTTCCTGTTGTCTTTTTTGCATTAAATCACTACAAAGCTATGATGGCTTTCTTTTGCTCTTTTGTCAAAAGACGATAGCCATTTTTATCGATAATTGCAACATTGATTCCGTCGCCGGTTCCAATGTTTCTTACTATTGCTGCCTTTACAGCACGCAATGCGAGTACTTTGGCCTCTTCCACTGTTAGGTTGTCTCGGTATTCGTCTTCTAGGGTACCATATGCTACTGGCGAGCCGCTTCCTGTTGTGACGTATTTTTTCTCTTCAACAGAGCCAAACACATCAACGTTGACCAGCTGTGGTCCTTGCTTGTCGTATCCGCCAATGAGAATATCTGCAATGAACGGATAGCCCCTGTTCTGGTGGAACATCAAAGAGCAGAGTCTTGCCAATGATCTGATTGGAATGTTTTCATTTTTCTGCACTAGGTGGATGTTTGAATGATATCTCAGAACATCTGTGATGTTTTGAGCATCTGCAACTCCGCCTGCCATTGTCATGCCGGCATGTCTTGCTAATTGTTGAACCTTCATGGTATTGTTGTTTGCAATGAAATAGCCCGCACTTGCACGCATGTCTGCGCACAAGACAACGCCATCGCTTGCCTTGATACCTACTGTGGTTGTTCCGTGTAGAATTTTGTCTTCTACTGTATTAGCTGACATAGAAAATACTCCTAGATGTTCTGAAATGGTTTGGACCCGTTTAAATAACTTTGGGGGGTCAGCTTGATAAGTAATAGGCTCAAGCAAAGACGTAATGCGTAATTCTCCATCTCATACAATGGAACTGCCACGCCTAATTGTAGTGGGAGAAAAAAACATTGGAAACTTTGGCAAGTTTTTACTGGATTTAGGCCAGACAAAAAAAGTCTCTATTATCGCAGGCAATAATGTTCAAAAAATTGTTAAAACAAAAATCTCAAAATCTCTAGCTGACTCTAAAATCAACTCAATTTGGCACATGCCTAGTACAAACGATGAAAAATCAATCAAAGCAATAGAGTCCAAAGTCAAAAAGGACAGGTCTGATTTAATCGTCGGAATTGGTGGCGGCAGGTCAATTGATGTTGCAAAAATGATCTCGTATAATCTAAGAAAACCGTTTGTCAGCGTTCCTACTACTGCATCGCATGACGGAATAGCAAGCCCGTTTGTATCTATCAAGGGAGAAAAACCACATTCCTTGGTTGCAACTGCTCCGCTTGGAGTCTTTGTAGACATTGATGTCATCAAAAAAGCGCCAAAGAAGCTTTTGGCTGCCGGCTGTGGAGATTTGGTAGCAAAAATCACGGCAGTAAAGGACTGGCAACTAGGACGTGACAACACCGGGGAATACTATGGCCGTTACTCGTCAAATTTGGCATCAATGAGTGCCAAAATTCTGCTAGAGGCAACCGAAAAGAAAAAGCGACCAGACATTAGAGAAATAGTTGAAGCCCTGATCAGTGCAGGAGTTGCCTCATGTATTGCAGGAAGTAGCAGGCCTTGCTCTGGCTCTGAGCATCTATTCTCACATGCACTGGACAAGCTAGCGCCAGGTATTGGATTGCATGGAGAAAAATGCGGCCTTGGCGCAATACTGATGGCAAAACTCCAAGGGCAAGACTGGAAAAAAATTGCAAACACACTCAAAAATGTTGGCGCGCCAACCACTGCAAAGCAAGTAGGACTAGACAAACAAACCATCGCACAAGCATTGGTAATAGCCCAGTCATTGCGTCCTGAACGATATACAATACTAAAACAGGTCAAGATGACGCAAAAGAAAGCACTAGATCTTGCAAAAAGCACGAACGTGATCTAGTAGAAATCATCCATACAAATTCTACGTTCGCATTAAATACAAAATTCACATTTTCCATATTATGACAACAAATGCATGGAAATGTTACCGATGCGATCTGACGTTCAAAGAGGAGTCATTAGCGGATCTGCACGAGAACATTTGCAATCATGAATCCCGACAAATTCGCATTGCTGTGGCATAGGACAGTAAAGCGGATTAGTGAGAAACCCAGACCATAAAGCATGAATTGCAAAAACCTCCTTGCAGGCTGTTTTCATGATTCTAAATTACATGATAACTCTGGCAAATGCCTAGTCAAGGGCTGTCGTTGTACTTCTCTGACATAACATACCATTACTAATTGGAAACTTTGTATACACAAAGCTAAAGGTGAGCTGATTGTTGACTAAGGCGCTAGTACAAATTATTAGTAAGGGTTTAAGACCAAATCTGTAAAGGTAATTCGGTGAAAAAATGAGTCAAACACTAACAAATCTGTACAGCGCAATGCTCAAGACACTAGTCGACAGACGCGCAGAGCTAGTAGCTGAAATCGAGGAAATCAATAATCAGATTATAGAAATAAAGCAAGAAGCCAAAGAGAGCGGAATTAACGTAGCAAACTAGTCCATAATCATGGATCTAGTATTTTCTGATATTCATGCAGACATTGAGGGATTAGAAGCAATACTGGAATTAGCTAATTCATCCGAATTTCAAAGTCAATATGGCAAGTATTCAAGAATAATCAATCTTGGAGATCTCCTAGAGCGCGGAACAAGTCCAAAGCAAGTTCTGCAGAAAATGAGCGAGCTGTCAAAATCATATTCAATGATCTCTGTGATGGGAAATCATGATGAAGGGTTTTTGTACAAAAAATTCCTTTCTGGCAGCTCTTATACCAGCATCAAAGAACATGAATTGCTATCAGAAAAAGACACAGAATTCTTCAAGCAAAACAATGATGGCACATTTGGGAATCAATATTCTATAGATGGAAAAAACAGGCTTTTCTGCGTTCACGGCGGACCTCTCAACCCAAATAAAATAACAAAAAGCGGAGATGATCCTTGGCTGTACCAGAGAACCTGGCAAAGACTATCAGAAGAAGACTTTGAGTTTTACAGCTATTCCGGATATCACTATAAGCCAGAATCTGCATTTGTCGAGGCAAAAGCCGAACTAGATGACTTTATCATTTTATGTGGCCATCAGCACATGGAGGCAGCCATACGACAATCCAAGTCCGAAATAACAAATGTTTTGCCATTCAACTATGAAACAGAAAAGATAGGTAATCACACATTACGAAAACGACAGATCCCAATTGAGAAAAACTGTAACTATCTGATTCGCGTAGGTCTTGGCGGACCTCAAGGATACTACGGAGGCGGCTTTGCAAGGCCTCACTTTGGAATTATACAAGATGATCCAAAAACCGTAGTTCTCTTTGAGCTGGAATAGCACTAGATTAAAATCAATTATGGTTATACCATGATACAATGAAAGCAATTGTTCTTGGCGGTTCCAAGGGAATAGGAAAGGCAATTGCAGATTCGTTATCATCAATTGGATGTAATGTCATAGCAACATCTAGAAAAGAAATAGACACTGCAAATTTGAGCAGCGTTAAAAAATTTATCCAAAAACAAAAGCAGACAGACATTCTAGTTTTGAATACAGGCGGCCCACCACCAAAAGAATTCTCCAAGGTAACGGAAAAAGAGTGGCAAAAATATCACAACCAATTGTTCTTGGGGTTTTGTCTCTTGCTTCAAAAGCTAAAAGTAAATGACGGCGGCTACATTTTTGTAATAACTTCTGGAGTGATCAGAGAGCCAAACCCAAGGCTTGTCATATCTAGTGCCTACAGACTTGCATTTACCGCAGTTTTTAAGCTTGCAAGCAAGCAGCTTGCAGCAAAAAAGATCAGCTGTGTCAATATAGCTCCGGGACTAATCAACACAGACAGAGTAAAAGATCTTGGTAATGCAGAAGAAATGGCAAAAAACCATCCAATGAAAAGACTTGGCGAGCCAAGAGAAATAGGGGATTTTGTCAAGGGAATTGTTGAAAATAAAATCAAGTATCTATCTGGTGTAACTATAGTGTTTTATGGCGCAAATTAGAACTTTGTAGTGTGAGAAAATGAGCGCAACAGAGTCGCTACGACAGGACCATCTCAAAATAAAGAGGCTGGAAAAAATAATTATCCAATGCTACAAAAAACTATACGCAGGAAAAAACATTCCATTATCCGACATTGAAAGAATCAACTTTGTCCTTGCAGAATTTCTAGATTCCGTTCATTATTCCAAAGAGGAAGACTCGTATTTTGCATGCGTGGCAAGCTATGATTCTCTGAAGGATGAAATTAGAAAATTCATGATAGAGCACGAGTTTTCCAGGCGAGTTGCAAAAAACATCAACAAACATCTCCAAGAATGGAAGGAAGGCAAGGACTCGCGCGAACCAGTCGCAAGATTCCTCAAAGCTTATTCGATATATTTGGAGGATCATCTAAAAAATGAAGAAAAATTCTTCGCCAAGGCAGAAGCCGAAATTCTATCAAAAGAAGAAGAGCAGGCAATGTATGAGCAGTTCCAGTCTGCAATGGCGGTTCCCACCAAAATGACCACAATAATGGAACACATTGAATATCTGGAGAACCAGTACTGGTTCCTTTCGTAAAGTCTTTAAGAGCTATACCAAGGAATCAAAACTGAAAATGACATTTGTTGTATGGATGACAGGTCTTCCATGTTCTGGCAAGACTACAATTGTACGAGCAATGCAAAAAATCGTACCGAACCTTGCTATTCTGGATGGGGATGAGCTGAGAGAATGGCTATCGCCAAAAGACTTTTCCAAGGAAGGCCGAGTCGAGCACAACAAAAAGGTCGCACATTTGGCAAAACTATTGCTAAAACACAATGTTCCAGTTGGAGTTTCTCTAGTCAGCCCATTCTTTGAGAACAGAGCAGATGCAAGAAAAATCGTTGGAGACGATTCCAAGTTCTTTGAAGTCTATGTAAAATGCGCACTAGAAGAATGCGAAACAAGAGATGTCAAAGGAATGTACAAAAAAGCACGTGCGAATGAAATCAAGCAATTCACAGGTATATCAGATCCATATGACATTCCAACAAATCCAGACTTTGTGGTAGAAACCGACAAGGAGACACTGGACGAATCTGTGCAAAAACTGCTCACTTTTCTAAAATCAAAAAACACAGCCTAGGCACAGTATTTTCGAATAATCTCTTCATGAACTAGCCCGTTTGTCACAATTAGGCCGTTTTCATGGTTTAGCTTTTCCGTATTGTACAATACTTGATTCCCTGACATGTCTGTGATTTTTCCACCAGATTCTGTAATCAAACAGTGAGATGCGCATGTATCCCATTGCTTTATCTTGTTTGATGTAGTCAGATACAAGTCTGCCATTCCTTGGCAAATCTCTGCGACCTTGAGTGAGCTACCTCTGCTCTCAAAGCTTGCCACACCAAGTTTTTTGAAAAACTCTTTTTCCTGATCTGTCAAGTGAAACCTGCTTCCAACTGCTTTGCACTGCGCAAGATCTCGAGTCTGACTCACTTGGAGTCTTGACCATTTGTCATTTTCAAGCTTGAATGCGCCAGAATTTTTCTGTGCCAAAAATATTGTATTTGTTGTAGGCCTGCTTATCACTCCAAGAATGGGAATCTTGTCCTGGACTAGAGCAATCATTATGGTAAATTCTCCAGTTCTGTTTACAAAATCACTTGTCCCATCAAGTGGATCAATAATCCAGATTCTTTTCTGCTCCAGCCTTGTCTTGTCGTCGGCATCTTCTTCTGATAAAACATGATGACTAGTAGACGATAGAACTTGCTTGATGATGTCATTGCTTTGAAGATCTGCCTTTGTTATTGGAGAATCGTCGTCTTTGAGATGCGATGTAAAATCCTCTGCATATACTGTCATTACTGCCTGACTTGCTCTTTTTGCAGCCTCTAGTGCAATGGAGGCTTCGCTGAGTGGATTTGAAAATGGTAAATTACTAGTCATGTTACTGGGCCAGTTCTGGCTTGAGAGTCCAAGCAACTCCAAGGGCCACAAATGGAATTGAGATCAAGCCCATTATCTGAATGAGTGTGTAGAATTGTTTTGTTGCCTCTTGTGGAACATTGAACAAGAACGGCAACGGAATAGACACTGCAAACCATATTGCCGAAAGCAAAATGATTGTCTTTACACGTCTTTTCTTGAGAGAATCCAATGTTTCTGGCTAGTTCTTGTGTATTAAATTGATTTACTTTATGGATTCGCCACCATCAAGGGGCAAAACAGCACCTGTAACCCAAGGCGAGTCCTCTTCTGATGCAAAATACAAAGCCGCCTTGGCAACATCACTTACAGTGCCAAATCTACCGATTGGATAGGCAAAGTTCATCATGTCTCTCATTGCGGGACTGGAGAGAAACTCTGATGTCATGTCTGTTTCTACCACACCCGGACAAATGCAGTTGACGCGAATCTTGCTTTTTGCATATTCCAAAGCCCAGCATTTGGTAAGCAAAACAAGGGCAGCCTTTGATGCAGAATATGCATCCGCATTGAAATTCTCATATGCCTTCAAACCAGCAGATGATGCGATATTGATTATTGCTCCTCCATTTTTTTGCAAATGAGGAATTGAATATTTTGTAGCATAAAACGGCCCATTCAAGTTTACATCTAAAACGTCACGCCACTCAGAATCTGAAATCTCGTGCAGTAACTTGATCTTGGGAAAAATCCCCGCGTTATTCACTAGTATGTCTAGCTTGCCAAATTTCTCTACAGTCTTGTTGATTAAATTTTGAACCTCTGCTTCTTTTCTCATGTCTGCAGGTATAGCAAATGCTCCAAGCTCCTTTGCAGTCTCGTCCAGCTTTGCCTTGTTTGTACCAGAAATTACTATGGTTGCGCCATTTTGGGCAAATTCCTTTGCAATCGCTTTTCCAATTCCACGACTGCCGCCGGTTATCAGTGCGACCTTTCCTGCAAGTTTCATTTTCTATTCTAGAATCATTCTGCTAATATGGCTGTTTGAAAAATACTTGCAAAAATTATTTCATTAAATATAGATCTATGATGTAAAAATTCACACTAATTCTTAAATAAGATAAATTCCTATATGAAATAATGCGAAAGGACATAAATCCTATCGACTAATGGGCGCGTGACCCAGTAGAACTGATTTGTGTCCCAAAATGACGCATTGGCGTCTGGATAAGAGAGGTGTTCTCTCATGGTTCTACGCTTGGGGTCACGCCAGTCCTATTTTATCAAATACACCGAAACTGGCCCCATCACATTTCCATTAGGATTGATTGTTATCTGTAATTGCTGGTCTTCTAAAATCTCTATTTTGTCCTGGCCCAAATATTTCCAGGTATAGTATTTCCCAATCTCTCCGTGTTCAGTTCCCTCTAGAACAAAGTTCTCTGCAAATGAAAATGAAGGACCCTTTAATGCAATTGAAAGCTTTTGCGGGCTGTCTCCGTTTGGAACAAAGCGAAACTCGTAAACTCCTTTTTTGATCAAAAACGTATCAGAAAAAACTCCATCGGTATATCGTTTAGGATCTGCAAGTCTTGCGTGATAGATTTGTTCGCGTCCAGTGTTTTCAGACGGTGCAGTAAAGATCAATCCAAACACAACAGATACTGCAATTCCAACTAGAATCAACCCAATGAGGTTTTTCTTTTTCACAAAATTGGCAGAGTGCAATTCCTATTAAAATTTGCAAAAAACAACAAAAAGAGAGGTTTTAGAGCTTTAATGCTTCTTTGAGACCCTTGTACCTGTTTCGGATGGTAACTTCTGTTACGCCTGCTGCCTGAGCGATATCCTTTTGGGTTTTGTTTTCGCCAAGCATCACGCATGCCAAATACAAAGCAGCTGCTGCAAGACCCATTGGGTCCTTTCCGGCAGAGACTTCAATTCGGCTTGCCTCCTTGAGGAATTCAAGTGCCTTTCTCTTTGTCTTTTCAGACAAGTCTGCAATGCTTGCAATTCTTGCGACTCCCTTGATTGGATCGACTACTGGCATTTTTAGGTCCAGTTCTCTAAGGAGTAATCTATAGCATCTAGCGACGTCTTTTCGCTTGATGTTGATTCCGTTTGCCACATCAGTCAGGGTTCTTGGGGTTTCTGTGTTTCTGCATGCCGCATATAGGGCAGCTGCAACCAGTCCTGGAATTGAACGTCCTCGAACAAGCCCTTTGTCAAGTGCCTTTCTGTAGATGTATGCAGTCTTTTCAATTACTGCATCAGAAAGTGCCAGCTTGTCCTTGAGTCTGTCCAGCTCCGAAAACGCCTGTCTAAAGTTTCTATCCACTGGTTCGTGGACTTGACTTCTCGAGTCCCAAGTTCTGAGTCTCTCGATGGTGCTCTTCATGGAAGATGTTAGTGGTTTTCCAGATGCGTCTTTGTCGGCTTGGCCGATAATTGTTGCAAGACCCATGTCGTGCATTGCAAGTGAAGTTGGTGTACCTGTTCGAGTTCGGTTTTCCCCCTCTTCTTTGGAAAAGGAACGCCACTCTGGTCCTTCTTCTTCAACTCGCTCTGTTGCAACAAAACCGCATGTGTTACAAAACATCTCGCCAGTGCTGCCATCGGTTAACATTGCGCCTTTTGCGCAACGAGGGCAACGGTCGCTGTTTCGTGCTGTTTGTGTCATAAGGTGTAATCCATTTCTAGATTCTCTATATAAATATTACACAAGACTTATCTATAAACAGCAGTACGAAAATCGATTTATTGACTGTACTGCATCTGGAGTAGAAATGCTGGTTCAAAATGATTGGGGTTGGAATACTAAAGAATCAGCATCGTACCTTTTGATTCTTGCACTTTATTTGAAAAAACTAGACCGCAAAAAGTTTTGCAGAAAAATTCTAAACATGTCTTCTAAATTTTTCTGGCAGCAAATTTTTCCGGCCTTTTCATTTTACCAAAAATCATCTTTTTCTGGCTCAAATTTTTGATCCATAATTTTGAAGCTTTATTGATCCAAAAAACGTAAACCTTAAATAGTATATATAGAACGGACTACTATAAAAATGGAAACATGTCCATTGTGTGGCGAGTCCACAATATCACACGGAGTGCATTCTCACATCAAAAAGATGCACCCACAAAGCATTCTAGCCCAGTAAACTAGGCGAATTGTTTTTTATTTATCTCAAGTCTCCCAGCCTTGGCTGTAGGCTCAAAAGTTCGCCATTAGATCTTTTGGTAAAATAGATTTCACACCTTTCGATTTCAATAAATTATAAAAAATCAGCCATGACAAACTTCCAGAACTCTTGGTCCAAACCAACAACACCGGGTATTTCTGAAAAATTGGGTGACATAATGAAGCCAAAAGGCGCATTAAAGCCAAGAATTGAGCAGGCAACAAAAAGCCTTCAAAATCAAATCTCAAAACTTGACGGAATGCTGACCAAACTAAAGCAAAGAGAGGAAAAACTATTCCAAAGAATAGTCCAAGCTACCCAAAAACACGATACTCAGACTAGCAAAGTTTTAGCCAATGAACTAGCCGAGGTCCGAAAGGTCTCAAAAATGCTAGGAAACTGCAGAATGGCGCTAGAACAAATCGAACTAAGACTAACCACATTCCACGACCTAGGAGACACAGTAGTCACAATAGCACCAACAATCGGCCTAATGAGAAGCCTCAAGTCTTCGCTTGGCAAGTTCATGCCAGAGGCAGACCACGAACTAGGCATGATGACAGAGATGCTAAATGGACTAATGGCAGAATCTTTCTCAGGCGAGGGTGCGTTTGGCATGGATCAAACAACCAACGAGGAATCCGACAGGATCCTAGAGGAAGCCGCAGCCGTAGCAGAGGCATCAGTGGGCAGCAAATTCCCATCGACACCAGTAAGCTCTCAAACTGCAACCTCAACAAGATACCTCTAAAGTATCTCTTTTCTTCTTTTATTATTCCAAAAACTGCCTAGTTTTGCATAGTTTTTCAAAAACGTCCTAGTTTATCCTAGTTATTATTCCAAAAATGGCTGTTCCACTAGGCGTTCCGCTGTGAAGTGACTAGATTTTCTGCCTAGATTCCTTGATGGATTTGACCTTGTTTTCTTCGCCTTCAACTACGCTGTCTATGCTGGCGAGCTTGCTTCGTAGGTTGCCTATTAGGGCGCCAACCTCGTCTGCCTGCTTTTCAACCTGAGAGCGTTTATTGGATAATTCCCGTATTCCGCGACCCTCTTCCTCGATATAGTCGCTGACTTTGGTCAGTTTTTCCTTTAAATTCTGAATATCAACGGATTCGTCCTCTATTTCCTTGACCAGGCGGGTTCGCTTGTCCTTTAGGTTCTTTATCATCAAACCGACATAATCAATGGCTTCTTCCAGCTTGGCGCGCTTGTTCATCAGGTCTGCAATACCTATCTCTGAACCGGATCCTGCCTGTTCCGCTATGCGTTCCGCTTCAACTTTGGGCTTTTCCTGCTCTAACATGCCAGTACCCTGTTCAAATTCCTCGGTCTTCTTAAATTTTTCAAACATTTTGTCTCGGTTATGATGAATAATGTCGTTTTATGCCTAATAAAGATAAAGTGAGACAAAATCCCACAAATGACAAAAATTTCTGACCTGATTTTTGCGCCATTTTTTCTCCCCCGCACATCAAAATCACTGTTCCAGACCCCTGAAACACTCGTTCCGCCGTGCGTTCCGCTGTAAGGTTTCAAAATGTCCCTAATCTATGGTGCTCACTATACTATAGCATGTCAAAACAACAATACAGGTCCGAAATGGGCATAATGGGGGATATCCTCGACGTCACCATGGAAGGTGGCAGACAAGGAACCATAGTCTCTGCAATTTCTAGAAGAGCGAACCTTTCACACTATGCAGTAATTGACAAGTGCGAAAAACTATCTTCAGCAGGCTTGGTTCAAACCGTCAAAACAGAGAAAAACAGACTCTATACTATAACCGAAAAGGGCATAGAGTTCATCCAAGAATTCCGCAAGTTCCAGTCTATTCTGGATACACTGAATCTGAGGTACTAACCATGGATAACCAAGTAGTACTGTGTACTCCAGAGGCGGTTATTCCTAATCTAGAAGGAATGCTTTTTGTAAGGATTAGGGATATCGCCATTAGAATGGTCAAAGCACCGTTATTGGCTATAGGGCTTCTTCTGACAGTAGTACTGCCTGTACAGTCTTTTAGTTCACTTCGCACTGTTGATTTTACACTTTACCCAGATGGAACTGCACACATTTCTCAACAATCTTCCGCCGACCCAACCGAGCCGGAACTAAAGGTGCCTCTTTTTGGCAAGTCCATTGATAATTTGGTAGTCCAAGACGAGAATGGTTTGCTGTTATCATTTGATATAGACAGCAAAGGAGCTACAATCCAAACTTTTGGCGCATCATCCGTTTCAATTGAATATGACAGTTATGATCTAATATCCAAAAAGGGCAAGATCTGGACTTTTGCTATAGACTCGCCAGTTGATTATACCATTACAATGCCGGAAGAATCTACAGTAGTAGATATTGGAAACCCAGACAACATTGACACCATTGATGATAAACGAATCTCACTACTAAAGGGCAAAAACCAAATAGAATATTTCTTTAGCACTTCAGGTCCTGCACTTTCTGCACAAAATGTAATCAATGATGCCAAGGTTTTGATCGCAGAGGCAACTGAGGAAAAGCTAGACACCAAAGCGGCACAAGACAAGCTAGACCTGGCAGTATTTGCATATGACAATAAAAAATACACAGATGCCCAAGACTTAGCAGTAGATGCAAAATCGCTGGCTCAACAAGAAATCGACAAGGCCAAAACTCAAAACCCACAACCAGACGCGGTAAACTGGTTCAAGGACAATGTGGTTGGAATCGCAACCTCTATTGTGGCACTTGGCGGTGCAATATCTGCAATTACACTTTTACTCAAAAAGACCAAGAGCGCAGTCAAAAAGACAATGGCACCACTGCTCAACAAGGAGGAAGACTCGGAATCGGAACCAGAAGTAGATGCCGATGAGCTAGTCACACAAGAAATGAGAGAAGACGACAAGCAACTGGTATCATACTTGGAGAAAAACGGCGGACAAGCCTTTGAGCGTGATCTTAGAAAGAAATTCCTCTTGCCAAGAACCACAATGTGGCGCGCAGTAAAACGACTTGAACGACAAGGTGTTATAGAGATAGAGAAAAAAGACTTTCAGAACTTGGTTCGCCTAAAGAAAAAGGAGGAAACACAATGAAAACCGTACTGACACTTGCATTATTTGCTCTAGTTGCTAGCATGATTGCAGCACCAGCATTTGCTGATTCCAAGCTAGATTCTTTTGTTAATCTGGCAAGCCAGGCAAGAATCCAAGTAAAGATTCAGCTAGACAAAATGCCTTCTGCTCCAGACGATGTAAAATCGCAATATGCCCAGGGTGATGCAGAGACTGAACAGCTAATTGCAGCTGTAAAGAAAGGTGATGCAACAGAAGCCAAAAAGCACTTTTTAGCAGCAATGAAGGCATTCAGACAGGTAACCCAATATTTCTCAGATACACCAACTTCGGCACCGGTTTCTGCAATAACACCACAAGTAGCATCAAAAATTGCACCACCAGCAGACCAAGCATCAGACTTTGATTATGGCAATGCATTGAAGAGATTTGAGGCAAACATTGCAATACTAAAGGCAGTTGCTGCCAAAAACAACCTGCAGATAGACTTTAGCAAAATAGATGCCCTTCTCCAGACCGCAAAGGCAAATCTTGCAAATGGAGACACTGCCACACTAGAAAAAACATTTGCAGACCTCAAGACAGCAGGAGCTGATCTCCAAAATACAATCAAAGACATGGTAAAAACACGCTCTGACACAAGGGCAGTATCGTTTGCAAACAAGTACACATCCAAAATAGACGCAGTTTTAGCACAAGCAAAGGACCTAAACCTGTCAGAAGACCAAATAACAAAATTGCAAAAGGCAAAAGAAGAGCTCTCAAGCAGTGGAGACCCATCACAAATAGTCATCAAAATAAAGCGTGTTTACCAAATTAACTTGGATCTGCTAGACGCAAAGAACCAAAAGATTCTCTCAGAGATATCCAAGCAGGAAAGCAGGTTATCTCTCTTAGAACCAAAGATAGACGCTACAATCCAGCCCAAGTTTGATGCAGCAAAGGCAATCCTGGCATCGCTCAAGGATCCAACATCCACAGACGATCCAATAAAGCTGCTCAGATCACTAGACTCGACAATCAAAGAAATAGAATCTTACTTTATGTCATTGCAGTCAAACACAGACCAAAAAACAGATACACCAAAACCAGAGCAATCTCAGCCAGCCGATACAAAATCCCAAGATACAAAGCCAGACACAAAACAAGACAGACGAACAGGCAAAGACGGAAAAGGCCAAAGACTTGGATCTGAGATCTCAAAAACAGAGGCAAAACTTGCAGAACTAGAACCGCAAATAGACGACACAATAAAACCAAAGTTTGATTCGGCAAAATCTATGCTTGCCAAGCTAAAGGACACAGGAGCTGAGCCAAAAAAGACACTAAAGGCAATCAATTTGCTAATTGATGAAATCTCTCAGTACGTTGATTCTAATTCCGACAACTAATCCTAACAAAACTTCATATAGATTTTGAAGACCAGCAAACTTGCATGGCATCAAAGCAGATCTCCTTTGGCGTTGGCATACCAATGATAGTGGTAGGCGCATTGATGGCATTTTTGTGGGCTCCAACAAACACAGAATGGATTGAGACAATAGGATTTGTTGGAAGCCTAATCGGAATCTTGGGCGTTATCTTTTTTGTGGCAGGCCTCATGTACACAAAACAACCTGTCATATCCTAGTCTGAATTAAATAATGATTCTAGTTAGATCGGCTACTTGAAAGTAAGACTCTTTGAGATATTCACATCATTAGAAGGAGAGGGAATTCTGTATGGAACCAAAACCCTCTTTGTAAGGCTTGCAGGATGTCCCTTTACCTGTTTTTACTGCGACACCAAGGAGTCTTTACCTATGGATTCTGGCAAGGAATACGAAATATCGGATGCCTGTTCTCTGATTGAAAAAAATCTGGCAGACAAAACCTACAAGGTCAATTTTACCGGCGGCGACCCGCTAGTCCAGGCAGAGGCAGTGGCAGAGATAGCAAAATTCATCCAGTCGAAAAACATCCCGACATATTTGGAATCATCGTGCTATGATTCAAAAAAATTTGCCAAGGTTTTGCCGTTCACTGATTACATCAAAATTGAGCTAAAGACAAAAGACTCGGACTTTGTCGATGCAAAACATTATTCTACATTGATAGAAAATGCATTGGACTGTCTTGAACAATCTATATCTGCAAAAAAACCAACATACATCAAAATTGTTGTTTCGCAAAAAACAACACTGGAAGAATTTTCGACACTTGCACAAAAAATCTTTGAAACGGTCTCAGCTAAGGATCTCAAGGGTTTTATAATACAACCGACCTATGGAGTAGCAGAACCGACATTGCAACAACTTTTGAGCTTTTATGATGCAGTTTATTCTAATTATTCCGAGGTACGAGTAGTACCGCAACTACACAAGCTGATAGGTGCACCATGAACAAAGAACGAGTGCGCAAGCTAGTGCGAGAACTAATCATAGAGATGGGAGAGGACCCAACTAGAGAAGGACTTCGAGGAACACCTGACAGAATCGCAGACATGTACGAAGAGATCTTTTCTGGGTATGATTCGGATTCGGAACTATCAGTCCAGTTTTCAGAAGACTCGGATGCAGTAGTGGTAAAGGACATTAAGTTTTATTCAATGTGCGAGCATCACATGCTTCCATTCTTTGGCAAAATCAGCATAGCATATTTGCCAAATGGACGAGTCTTTGGCGTATCCAAGCTAGTAAGACTGGTGGAAAAATATGCAAAGAGACTGCAAATCCAAGAAAGAATGACCAAAGACATTGCAGATGAGCTATATGCACAAGGAGTCAAGGGAGTAATGGTAATGTCAGAGGCAGAGCATTTTTGCATGAAAATGAGGGGAGTCAAAAACGACGCTACAATGACTTCTGCTGCCTATAGGGGATTCTATGACAGAAAGGAAAACCGTGAAGACGTCATTGCCATGATTCGCAACAAATCCTCAATTCTTTGAAAAAGATAAATAATCAACCAAGAGGTTAGCTTTTCGTGGGAGCACACAACAACGTACACATTCCAGGAGAATCTTGGCCACACTTTACATGGCTTGCAATAGAATTCTTTGTTGTGTTGGCAATTGCCGCATTTAGCTCTCGTGAACTGGTAAACATTGTTGCAAAAGAGGCAACACCTTCAATGCAAAACTGGTACTTTTTCGGATTTATTGCAATAATAGTTCTGGTCTGGTACATGGGAATCCGATACGGAATCTTGCGCAAAAAAGTCCTAGAGACTCGTTACTAGATATTTCGTCTTGTCTTTGATTTTTGCCTGAGCAAACGCCTTCTTTCTGTTGTTGCACGACTCGCATTTTCCGCAATGATCTTTCAAATTTGCATAGCAACTCCATGTCTGGAATATTTTGTCTCCAAATTCTTGATAGCCTGCCTTGATTAGAGAGCTTTTTGATATGCCTGCTGAATATGGGGACCAAACTTTGATCTTGTTTCTGATTCCTAGCCTGATTCCGTCAATCTCCCCCTGATTCAGAGCAGACTCAATTTTTTTAGAAAAGGCAGGACGGCAGTCTGGATATTTGGTGTCGTCTGTATGTGCACCATATGCTACTAAAGAAGCCTTGAGCGAAAAAGCCCAAGCACTTGCAATTGTGACAAAAATCGCGTTTCGAATCGGCACCACAATAGAATATTCAAATTTTGATGGGAGTGATTTTTTGGAATGAGTCAAAACATTGCTTGTTCCATACAGCGATTTCATAAAATCAAGCGGAATTATCTTGTGTTCTTTTAGGTATAGTGCCTTTCCGACCTTTTTTGCGGCCTCCATTTCTTTTGAGGCACGTTGGCCATACGAAAACGTAATTCCGTATAGCTCATATTTTTTTGCCAAATATGCGCCAAGGCACAAAGAATCCAGGCCGCCACTAAGAATTACTACCGCTTTTTTCAATTTAGATCATTTTTGCACCATCGCTTGGCTTGCAAACCACAACGGTACAGTCTGTTTTTGCAGAGGCAAATCCCTTTCTCATTGCATTTGCAATTTTGTCTAGCTTTGATTTTTTTGTCGCAAATGAAATGACTGATGGTCCTGCGCCAGAAATTGTAACGCCTAGCGCACCTGCCTTTAGCGCGTTCTTTTTAACTGCAAAAAATCCCGGAATCAGATGGGCTCTAGCTGGCTCTACAATAATGTCTTTAATAGAATTTCCAATTAGTATAGAGTCTTTTTGCACAAATCCCGCTACAATTGCAGCTGCATTTGATAGATTAATCACAGAATCTGACAATGCTATTTGCTTTGGCACTACACTACGAGAGACCTCGGTCTTTTTTGCAGGAACCGCTATGTGTGGCACTGCAACGACTAGTCTCAGATCGGATGGCGGTGGAATTTTGAGAACATCTAGAGGTTTTGTTCGCACAACTACAAATCCACCCAAAACCGAGGCAGAGACATTATCATAATGAATAGAGCCTGCGCTCGCGCGCTCGCCTACTCCTGCGCATTCCACCAATGTATTTCCATCTAGTTTTAAACCAAACAATTTGTCAAATGCAATTACAGTAGCAGCTGCTGATGCTGCACTACTTCCCATTCCAAAGCCAGCCGGGACTCCTTTTTTGATTTTAATCTGGATTCCGCTTTTTATCTTGAATTTTTTTTCCATGTACTGTACCACTAGGCCAGCCGTGTTTTTGCTTGGAGAGACAGGAATTTTATCATCGGTAACTATAGTGATTCCCTGCTTTTGTTTTGTCAGAGTAACTGTATCGTAAAATGCGTCCAATGCTAAACCAAACACATCAAAACCTGGACCCAAGTTAGCAGTGGATGATGGAGCTCTTGCAGTAACTGAGTTCATCAGTCTTCTATCTCCTCTCCTTGGTTAAGAATTCTGCTCAGCGATCCCTCCAAGTTTACCATTCCCTCTCCAGTTGCATTAGAAACTGGGATCAATCCTTGCGCAAATCCAGATAGATTCAAGCTGCGCAAAATGTTTGTCACAAGGACATATGTCTCTCCGTCTGCTTCTGCAGAGATGGCACTTTCCAATGATTTTAGATTCGTAGTCCAGCGCAATATCTCAGAAATTTTATCTGCAATCAAGTCTGTCTTTGTTAGAACATTAATTGTCGGCATTCCCATTCGTAGTCTAATTGATGTTGCAAGCAGTGCCATGGAGACAAAATTTACTGCAGTAGTTACCAATACTCCGTCATACAAAAATAATGCAGACTTTTGGTCCGCCATAAAATTATTCACAAAATATGGACCGCTGGTGCGATATGCAAACAATTCAATTTGTCCTGGAGTGTCAATTATGAGATAATCTGGATTTATCCTGTCTGCTTCTTCTTGTAGTTCTTCCAGCTTGGACGCGATAAGATCATTTGCCATCATCAGTGCGCCGTTTGGCCCCAAGTCATATTGCTTCATTATTGATACAATATCTACAGAATCTCTAATGTCAATGTCTGGTGTATATGGAAGCGAAATGACACCTGGGTCCAAATTCAAAATAGCTGTGAATGCTCCGTTTTTGGTGTAATATTCGTGAATCTTTGATGTGAGCAGTGATTTGCCCGAGCCTGCAGTTCCTGCAACAAAAATCGCTTTCAATTTCTAAAAGTTAGAGTTGTTGGCTTATATTTGATTCAGTCAGAAATCTGCTAAAATGAAATGGCGAATTGTTGCATTTGCAGCTAGCCTTGTCCCTTTTCTGATAATTGCTATATCTTTTCATGTAACTCCTGAAGACATTTTTGCAGTAGGCATAGTGAATTTTCTTGCGGCATTTGCCGCAATGATGGGCAAACTGTTCCTACAGGGAATAAAATTCCACTATATCATCAAGACATTTCATGGTAGAATAGAATCGCTCTGGAAAACCATCTTTGTCAGAATCGGCTCTGAATTTGTCACAATGACTACTCCAATGTTTGTGGGAGGAGAAGTAGTTAGAATCTACTGGATGAACAAGCGAGGCATTGCAACATCAAAGGCGTCATGGCTTGGAATATTTGAGATAGTAACAGAGGTCCTAGCAGCTGGAGTGTTGGCAATAATTGCCGGCACGGTTGCTATTGTAGCAGGACATACTATCATTGGCGTCATTGTACTAGGTACTACAATACCTGTAGTTGGGTTGTGGGCAGGATTGTTCTTTTTGACTGCAAAGCGAGATTTCCAGGTGCCCAAAATGTTTGTCAATTTAGTGTTGAGATTCAGAAAAGAAAAAGGCCAGCAATACCTAGACAAGACAAACCAGTGGATGACAGACATTTGTGCAATGACTAGGCAAAACATCAAGGCGCCGCACGCAAAAAGAGCATTTGCTATCTCATTCTTAATTTCGTTATTGTCTTGGATGGTCTTTGGTGTATCATTTATGTTCATTTCATTTGGAACCGAAAAAGCAGTCACCGCAATAGAATCTATTTTGGCAGTGATGGCCGGAAACGCAATTGGAAACATGCCAATAACGGTTGGAGGATCAGGCCTTGCGGAATTTGGAACATGGGCGTATCTGTCGCATCTGGATCAGTTCAAGCTAGAGCTGCCAAGCGATAGTGTGGAATGGGATGCCATCATTGCATGGAGAATAGCAACATACCAGCTGCCTATTCCTATTGCATGGTTTTTGTTAATGAAGATGGCATTGCGCAAATACCAAAAACCTGCAGAATAGAAACCAACTTATCTTTATTGCACAGCTTGACAAAACATGTCGTTCAAGGATAAAATTGTTGTAATCACTGGTGCATCAAGCGGTATTGGAAAAGCAACTGCAATTGAATTTGCAAACAGGGGAGCAAAAATAGCTCTAGTTGCAAGAAGAAAGGAAAAACTTGAAGAGCTAGAGCAATCACTGGCAAAATCTAGCAAAGTTCTGGTCTGTCCTTGCGATGTATCTGACAAAATCCAAGTAAAGCAAATGGCGCAACAAGTCTTGGATAAATTTGGCAAAATCGACATTTTGGTAAATAACGCGGGATTTGCAATCTATGGAACAGTATCTGATTTATCAATAGAGCAAATCGAATCGCAATTGCAGACAAACTATCTTGGCATGATATATTGCACAAAGAACTTTTTACCAATATTTCAAAAGCAAAATTCTGGCCACATTGTTAATGTGGCATCTGTTGCCGCATCGTTTGGCTTGCCAGGAATTGCACCGTATTGTGCATCAAAATATGCAATGCTTGGCTTTTCTGAAGGCCTAAAGCACGAACTAAAGGGGACAAAAATTGGAATAACCGTAGTCAGCCCAATAATGGTTCGGACAAATTTCTTTGATCATGAATCATTTAGTACAATGCCAAAATATTCTCCAACGTCACTAGATCCAAAAAGCGTGGCAAAAGCAATCCTTTCTGCATCTGAATCATCAAGACTGGAAATAATTGTACCTGGAATAGTCAGAATAGGAGTATGGCTAAAACACACAATACCGTTTGTGATAAATCCCATAATGGGCGCGGCATTTAGAAAACTGCAAAAATAATTTCTATTCTTCAGAATCAGAGCCTGCATCATCTGATGCAACATCCATCAGTGCTTGTTTTTGCAGCTCAAACTGATAGATGGCTGACATTTCGATTTCTTTTTCTTTTTTGAGAAACTCGACTGTTTTTTTTGCCAATGGCGCCTTTAGCATGTCTATTGCAAATTCATAGACAACACCTGTTTGGCAGTTTGCTGGCTTGACATTTTTTGGCAGATCCAATGTTACTATGTGTCTGCCATCTTCGACTGCTTCGTATAATTGCGCATCAATTTTTTTATCAGATTCATACACTTCTAAAATATAGCCCATTTTTGTCAATGATTCCGGCTTTGCAAACTTTGCATTTTTGATGTCGTCTAAAACCCAGTCTGGGAGCTCGTCCTTCTTTTTTACCAAGATGCACCAAGTCCTAAATTTTGTCTTTTTTACTTTTTTGCCACCAGTCTAGATAATCATCGTGCTTGTCCTCGCGTGTTGGATCTCGCCTGTTCACCTTTTCGCGAATATCGCCTACCTGTTCTCTTGTGGCATACAAACCACATCTTTTGCAGATGTAGTGTTTAGTTACTGGATCAAATTTCATGGGAATCTCGATTTGCTCTAGGAGCTTTTGCATTCCCTCTTGGCTTTCGGCGGCAGTTTCTCGCTCAATTACTGCCTTGCGTTCTCTTGCTACACATTCTGGGCAATTAACCAATAAGTTTGCCAGAAAAATTTTCCATAAAAGCGTTCCCACTGGAATTAGACGATCTGGTACGCGGATCATTATCATCATCCCTTTCGGTCATTTCGCCCATCGAAATACCGCGTACCAGACTATTCTACTGCGATCAAAAAAGCTATTATCTCTTATCGTGATTCGAGCATTTGCGCAGCTAGCTTGGCTGTGGTTCTGGCTCCGTTTGCGACAAAATGTTTTTGGTATTCTGATACGGCCTGCTCATAATCTGAATAGTTGCTCTTTAGCTTTGCAATTCCAGATACTAGCTGCTTTGTGTTGTTTGCCAAAATTCCCAACTTGTGCTCTTGTGCCCATTGGATTTGGTTTGTCTGCTCGTCATATACTGGTATGCCAATGATTGGCTTGCCTTTGATGCCAATTATCTCACCCATCACAGTATGGGATCCATTGATCACTGCATAATCACATTGCTCCAGAACGTTTTCTTTTTCGGATTCTGACAAAAATCCTATATCAATTTGAACCCAGTCAATTTTCTTTTCGAGTGCTTCTGATATGGAATATTTCTTGCCGTCTGTTGATTGTACTGTATTAATTGACGGATCAGCCCTTGCGTGCGATATGATTCTTTTTTCGTTTTTCATTTGGGAAAAAGATTCTTCATATTTTTTACCGGTGATGTCATTTGTTGACTTGTTTCCGGTTCGCATCCAATAGCCGAATTTCTGACCTTCGATTAGCTTTTCAAGCTCGGATTTTGTGAAAGACTTTTTGTTCTTGTTTGATGCAAAATGTCCCACGTATACAACTTTGTGCTTGAGGTTTTCTGGGAAATTGAGATTGTACTCGCACATTGTGTATGGGGGAGGCGAATCGGCAACTGCGATTTTTGATGCCTTTGCAATTTGTTTTGCCACAAACAAAACTCCTGGATAAAAGTAAAATCTTGACTTCCAAAGTCTTGGCTTGAATTGGTTTGTTATGAAAATGGATGGAATGTTTCTATTTTTTGCCAAAATATTCGGGCCCATATCGCCGTCATTTATCACAAGATCAAATTTTATTGAATCAAACATTTTTCTTTCTTTTCTTAGATAGCTTGCAACTTGCCTTACTATTGGTGGATGTTCCTGTATTGGAAATAATACATTGAGTATGGACTTGAACACATCAGGTCCGTATTTTCCGTCAATTGGTGTTGGAGCTAGTGCTTCATGCACGTTATTTGCAGGAAATTTCTGTAACAGTTTTTGGTAAATCTCGTCCTTGCTGGCATAGTGTGATTCATGTTCTTTGATGAAATTTGGTAGCTCCTCGTTTAGCGACATCATTCTGGAGTAATGGCCGTTGCCCCACGAATAGATGAACTGACCTATTTTTTTCACAAAGACACCACAAAAAATCTGCAATAAATCTTCAGTGATTGATGGAATCCAAAATGTCGTGAATGTTGTTTGGTCCAATCTTTACCTTGATTGTATGGTGTGTGCTGAGTGTTTTTTGTACCATACTGGATACATCTTGCTTGTTTTGTGAAAACTTGTATTGGCCAAACTTTTCAATTCGGTGCAGATATTTTGCCAAGCCTATCTCTTTTGCAGTTTCTATTATGGAATTGTCTATTCCTGATAATGCAAACCATGGCGTTAGCTTGTTTTTTGTTATAATGTCGGAATTTTGTTCGATGAACCAGGCAAGAAATGCAAGGGGGGACAAGGCAAGGCCAACCTTTTGAATTTTGTATTTTTTTGCAAGCTTGGCCAAAACCTCACTTACAATCAAAGTTTTTTGCTGTATTGATTTTGCACTGTCTTTTATTGGAATTTTGCAAAAGTCTAGTGTGATCTCTTGACTGAGTAGTCTTGGTATAATTCTGTTTATGATCTTGGCCAATTCCATAAGATTTGCATCTGTGGTATAGCAAACTAGAATCCTTGTATCAAATCCTTGCTTGATTAATTCAAGACATGACACAGCAGAAAGCTCATCAAACACACAACACAAGACTTGTTGCTCTTGGGAATTGTATGGAATGCCGCCATGGCCTTTCTCTAAAAATATTGAGACATAGGCATTGTTTTTTGTTAAATGGCAATGAATAATCTTGTCATGCTTTGATTCGGTGCCGGGCTTGCAGTCCATGTCAACTGTTTTTTCAATCAGAGCGCCAGTTGCGGCAATCTCTACATCTTTTGGCAAATATCCAGATGCATGGCCGTCAACTTTAACGTGAAATGTTTCTCCTCGTAATAAAAGACTAGAGCCAATCTTTGCAATTGCAGAAACTACTACATTGAACTTGTTTTCTGTACGCCTTGCTATGGATACATGATCAATTCCAAAAAGCTTGTTTATCTCATATGATGCAAAGACAGGATCGTTTGCCTCTATTGTGATTATATCATTATCTGTGGTGATTTTGCCAAACTGTAAATTTTGGATTTTGAGAATTTTTCTAATATTTGATGACAATAGAGAAATCTTGTTTTTGGCAAAAATTGATGGAAACACCACCACAAATGCAGGCTCGTTCATTTTTTTTCATGCTTGATGCCGGCTTATAATTCTCGATGTATCTCCAAATAATTATAAGACAAATTTTGCCCATTAATTGTAGTTGTTTACACAAGAAGAAATCGACAAGGTCAATGCCAAGCTCAAAACGCCAGAAGATGCGCTAAAGTGGGCATACGAGACATTTGGCGACAAAATTGCCAAGGCATCAAGCTTTGGCCCAGAAGACAGCGTTGTAACTGACATGATAATCAAGGTAAACCCAAGAGCGAGATTTTTCACATTGGACACTGGCAGACTAAACCAGGAAACCTATGACGTAATGGATGCCATAGCAAAAAAATACAATATCAAATTTGAGGTAATGTTTCCAGAAAGAGATGCAGTTGAAGAAATGGTCCGCACAAAAGGAATCAATTTGTTTTATGACTCTGTTGAAAACAGAAAACTTTGCTGTGAAATCAGAAAGGTTCGACCACTAAACAGAATTCTATCAACACTTGATGCATGGGTTACAGGCCTCAGAAAAGACCAAAACGAAAACCGATCCAAATCAGCAATGATAGAACTGGATCATCTACATGGAGGAATAGTCAAGGTCAACCCGATAATAGAGTGGACATGGGATCAGGTGTTATCTTACATTAAAGAGCGTAATTTGCCATACAACAAGCTCCTAGACAAGGGCTACCCCAGCATAGGCTGTGAGCCGTGCACTCGCGCAATCAAGCCAGGCGAGGACTTGCGTGCAGGAAGATGGTGGTGGGAGTCTGATACACATAAAGAGTGTGGCTTACACATGAAAAACTGACATGGATGCAATTAGACCACACGGCGGTAGACTAGTTAGCCGAATTTCGCAAAAAAACACATCAGGAATGTTTTCTGTTTCAATCAGCGAAGACTTGGCAAACGACGTTGAAAACATTGCAGACGGAATCTTTAGTCCATTAGAGGGATTTTTGGTAAAAGCCGACTTTGATGGTGTCGTAGCAAAGGGAAGACTGGCAAATGACTTGGCATGGACTGTGCCTATAGTATTAGATGTGGACAAGGAAACAGCGCAAAAGGCAAAGGACGCAAAAGAAATTGCACTAAAAACAACACATGGAGAATTTGCTGTATTACACGTAGAGGAAACCTACACTTTTGATAAAACAAAGACATCACAGGCAGTCTATGGTACAACAGATGTGAATCATCCTGGCGTTGCAAAGACCATATCCATGAATGATTATTTGATTGGCGGCAAAATCGATTACATCAAAAGACCTGGCGCAGATCCTATTCGAAAATACAGATTAACACCAACTGACACCAGAAAGGCATTTTCTGATGCTGGCTGGAAGAGCATAGCTGCATTTCAGACAAGAAACCCACCTCATGTAGCGCATGAAATGCTGCAAAAAGAGTCATTTCTTTCATGTGATGGCGTCTTTGTCAATCCATTGATTGGCAAGAAAAAGTCTGGCGATTTCATAGATGAAGTAATTCTGGAATCATACATTGCCATGATTGAGAATTATTATCCAAAAAACAGATGCACACTTGCAACACTGCACACAGAAATGCGTTATGCAGGACCCAAAGAAGCAATCCACCACGCTATAATGAGACAAAACTATGGCTGTACCAATATTATAATCGGTCGTGACCATGCAGGCGTTGGAAAATACTATTCTCCATTTGCAGCACAGGAAATCTTTTCTGACTATCCAGACTTGGACATCAAACCATTGTTCTTCCCCGCATTTTATTATTGCAAAAAATGTCTTGCATTTACAAATGAAAGATCATGCCCACATTCTCCAGACTTTCACGAACAAATCAGCGGAACAAAGCTTCGACAAATCATTGATGAGGGCCAGTCTCCATCGGAATTCATAATGAGACCAGAAGTGGTCAAGGTTATCCAGTCATTCAAAAAGCCGTTTGTGGAATGATATCAAAGCTAGCTGTTGCGCTTTTAGCTGTTCTAGTTGTTATACCTGCATATGCACAACAATATTCCAATCCCTCACTGATATTGCAAACGATCAGTGTTCCATCAAATGACTTTAACAAAATACGCGAAAATCTAGTCATAGTACCGCTTGAGAAAAACCATTCTGGCTCTTGGCAGATAACAATTGAGAATCATCTCTTGTACGCAAATCCAAAAGGAAACGCAATTTTGAGAATTTACGATGCAACTATCAAGGACAAGTTCGTTGAAATAGGAATGGGAAGTTTGCCTGACAGGCAATTCTGGGTAGCAGTGAATCTGCCAGGCCAAGGATATCTTACTCCGACAAGAATAGACAAGGACGGATGGAGTCCTGATTCCAAGGTTGTTGCTGCATATGGCGATGCGGCCGGACTATCCATAGGAAATGGAAAAAGAATCGTCACAAGCAATCTTCCGGTGAGTGACTTTGTGGTTGGTAGCTATGCAGTATATGGAATGGATGAAGCCACTGATCCGCCGGCAATAAATTCTGGAACATACACAGTCGAAGTCCTTTCTGGAGATATTGGACAAAATCCGTTTCACTACTATCCGTTTGCCATTGCAGGCGGAATTGGTGCATTGATTGGATTTTTGCTGCTAACTAAGCGCCGCGCTTCATAGAATAATACTTGCAAGAGTTTTTTATCTTGCAGACATTGCACATTGGTGATATTGGCTTGCAGATATTTTGGCCATACATGACAAAGGTATCATTTATCTGAAGCCAGAACTTTTTTGGGATTTTTTCCATTAGTGCCTGCTCTGTTTGTTCTGGGGTTTTTGTCTCTACTAGACCCAATCTGTTTGATATTCTATGGACATGAATGTCGACTGGGATGGCTGGTTTTTCAAATGCATATACCAAAACGCAGTTTGCTGTCTTTCTTCCTACACCTGGCAGGCTGACTAGTGTATCCATGTTTTCTGGAACCTTTCCACTATGTTGAGTGTGAATTATTTTGGCGACTTCGATTATTCTTTTTGCCTTTACGTGATAGAACCCAATAGAGTGAATTATTTTTTCAACGTCTTTTACCTTGGCACTGCTAAGCTCTTTTGCATTTTTGTAGTGCATGAATAATGATTTTACCACTCTGGCTGTGTTTTCGTCCTTTGTTCTGGCTGAAAGTATAGTGCCAATTAGTATTGCAAATGGATCTCCTTGTTCTGATTCTCGCAACTCTCGTAGTGCAGTCATTCTTGGAGGCTTTACTGCATTCATGGTATCTATCATGCCGGAGAGGATCTTTTGCATGATCATTTTTGTGCAAATCCAATAATAAACCTGCAATTATTATACTGCCAAAACTGCATTCTATACCGTGGAGCTAACAAAAGAAGAAGAGCTTGCACTAAAGGGAGAATACGGAGAGACACTGGAAACTGCGTACAGAATTTTGGTTGCAACAGGCGAGGCAACAAACGCGCAAAAGCTAATCCCAATAAAGTGGGCGCATCTTTCTGGCGTGAATTATAATACAATTGGCGATGCGGGTGAAGAATTTCTGGCAAAACTTGCAAATGATGCCCGTGTAAAGGTAATGACAACTGTTAACCCAATGGGATTTGATTTTGATTCTGTTTCCAAGTATAATTTGTCGGAGGAATTTGTTTCCAAGCAAAAAAGCATTGCAGACTCGTACAAGAAAATGGGCGTGATACCGTCATTTTCTTGTATACCATACGAAATTTTTGATCTGCCGGAAAACGGAACACAGGTTTCATTTGCCGAAAGCAATGCCGCAATCTATGCAAATTCTATGGGGAATCTAAAAACAAACAAGGAAAGTGCATTTTCTGCGCTGGCAAGTGCATTAACTGGCAAAAGCCCATATTCTGATCTAAGAATTGATGATACACCAAATCTTACCATCCAAATGAAGGTAGATTCGCCGGATGAGCTTGCATTTGGCATGCTTGGATACTTTGCGGGTACAATAGCAGACAATTCAGTGCAAATCTCTGGCGTATCTGAGATGGACAGGCGCCAGTGCAAGGCTTTGTGCGGAGGAATGGGAACCTCTGGTAGATGTGGCAAGTTCATCACGGGTGAGCAGGCGCCAAACTCGGAAAAAATTGATTTTGATAAAAAAGAGATGCAAAAAATCCATGACGAGCTGAACACTGCAGACAAGGGAGACATTATCACACTTGGCAGTCCGCAGCTTGGCCTCAAAGAGATAGCTGATCTGTCCTGGCTACTCAAGGGACGGGAATTTACAAAGCGGTGCATGGTTTTTTGCCCAAGATCTGTGCAGGAACAAGCAAGAAACCTTGGCTATACAAATGAAATAGAGCGAGCTGGATGTGAGATTTTGTCTGATTGCTGTACATGTTTGTCTCCATTGGTTGACAAAAATGAAATCGATTCTGTAACAACAAACAGCATCAAGGGAGCATATTACCTGAACCATTCTAATGGAGTCGGCGTAAATCTCAAGTCGTTATCGCAAATAATAGCGGAAGAAACCAGATGAAAGTAATAGTTGCAGGAAAAGCAAAGGGGAAAATTCTCAAGACAAACACACCAATTAATTTTCTCGGAACAGTAGACAAAAAATCCGGCAAAATTCATGACTCAAAGCATGATCTTTATGATATACCAATGAAGGATTCAATTCTTGTTTTTCCAAATGGTGTTGGTAGTAGTGTTGGCGCATACACAATTTATTCCATAAAATCACACAATTCTGCGCCATCTGCGATGATCTGCAAAAAAGTTGATCTCACAGTAGCGTCTGGATGTGCACTGGCAAACATTCCTTTGGTGGTTGCATCAGATCAGGAATATGAAAAATTGCAATCAGGCCAAGACCTGACACTGGACACTTCTTCTGATTCGTTATAGCTCTTCTCGTATTATTTTTCCATTTGGCTTTTCTTCTTTGAAGATTATTCCCTCAAATGAATAGACCTTGGTTTGTTTTTGCATCCAGCAATCTGATGGCAGGCCTGCCTTTTGGCAAGTATGGGAGAGAAATTCTTTCTCATCCCAGCCAAATTCTACTGGAACTTGGGGGAGTAATAATCCGGAATTATGTCCTTGTTTTATGACTAGTCCGTCGCGGCCGACTTTGATCTTTTCTGGAAGACTGGAATTGTCGTTTGTTATGATTTCTTTTGGTGGAGTAAGAATTGTTACCTCAAACGTAATAGAGTCAAGCTCGGAATTGTCCACAGGAGAAAATCTTGGATCTTCTGTTGCAGCTGCAATTGCTACCTCTGGCAATGCCTGTGATATTTTTCTTGGCAGTGGAAATCCAATGCACCCACGCAAATCATTTTTTGAGTTTAATGTGACAAAAATTCCTGCATCAAATGCCAATTTTGATTCAATGTCTTTGCCTAACACAAGCCTGTTTCCGGTGTTAACAAATTCTGTCACAATTTTTCTTGCGCTTGATACTAGCAGCTGACCGTCTTGTTCCGTTATGTTATAGTCTGGCATTTATTTCCGCAGCTAATCTTTTTCTTGTTTCTAATATGAGTTCCCACTAAGCTGACTCGACTTTTGTATTACCAGATTCTGTGATGTGACTTTGGCCTGCGGGCAAAACCCTCACATATTCATCAATGTCGAATTGTTTTGCAATGTCTTCACGTAATTTTATGAATTCGGTTCGCATTCTCTTTGCACAGTCTGTCATTTCATCCAAGCCTGGCTCTATTACTGCATAGCAGATACAATTTTTCTTGATTGGGTCAGGCGGTCCGCACGTTATGATGTATCGCTCATCATGGTATTGTATTCCAACTGCGAGCTTTAGATTTGTAGTCTTGATGAAATTTTTGTGCCCCTCCAAAACAAAAGATCCTCTTGAGAGGAACTGTCCGCTAGGAGCTGCCTTTTTGACCTGATCTGGATTTATCCAGTATGCACTCATTCCGTACATTGCCTCTCTCCATGCTCTGCTAAAGCAGACAGTTGCCTGTGCTACTTCGTTTAGTGAATCAAACGGCAACGAATCTGGAGTGTCCTTTAGGACAAAAAATGGCGAGCCAAAAACCTCTGCATGAAATACCTTGTCGTTTTTTGCCAACTGTTTTCTGATTATTGCGGAATTTGAAGACGAGTCTCTGCCGCCTATTGCGAGTAAGTCATCTGATGTGTAGAACCATCTGTATCTCTCAAACCATTCTTTCTTTTTGAATTCCGTAAAGAATACTGCTTTTCTGGTTTCTTGTGATTGCGATTTTAGCTTGTCAATTTCCTTTTGGTTTTTTCTCATTAATGCCTCGATTGATCCTGTGGCAGACGACTGTCGTTTTGCCTCATTGTATAACGTGGATGCAATTGCAGGAAAAGATGATTCTATCTTTATCTGGATTTTTTCATCGTCTATTTTGAGAAACAATATTCCTCGGTCTTTCACTAGCTCGGCATTTTGCGCCTTGAGAATTTCTATTGATGCTGGGTTTGTAATATTGGTTATTCCTTGTGAAGGAAATGCAAAAAGAGATTTTGCAACTGCAGAGATTTTTTCTGACTTTTCCTTTACTATTGAGATTGCCTTGCTTTGTTCGTCTATTTTGGACTGCAGGTCAGCAATTTTTTTATCAAGCGAACCAGTTTTGGCTTCTTTTCCCTTTTCTAGCAGTATCTTGGAAAATACTCTGTCTAGGCCTTCCATAAAATTAGGAACCGATTCCTGCTGGGAATTTGGTATTGTTACTGGAATTGGATACACATCAAGACTGTTATCTGTTTTTATGATTGCAGGTGTGTGTTTGCCAGAAACAACATTTCCTACTAGAGTCTTTGCTGCACTTACTATGTTCTTTACGTTTTCGTCTGTGACTGAGCTGCCAGGCAGATCAAATTCTACATTTGCCGCACGAAGTATCTCTTCTGCGTACTTTGTTGGCAAACCAAACGTTCTACCAAACCATTTTGCAATTGATGTTGAAATTGTCTTTAATTCTGAGAAATTTTCAGCGGAGATATTAAAAATGTTCAGTCCCTTTTGTGGTGGTTGCGCATATGTAGATCCCACGTGCAATTCTCTATGTCTTACTTGGATTGAATGCAGTAGGGCCAAAACCTTAGAGTCCTTGTTGCAAAGCAAAAGGTTTCCATCTCCAAAAAACTCGCAAATCAGAACAAACTCTTTGTCAAATCCAGAAAATGTCAGATATGCGATTCTTTCCAGATCAATTTGCTCTACTTTGACCAGCTTTAACCGCAAGAGATCATCGCGTAAACGCTTGACTAGCTTGTTGTCTTCTAGTGCATCAATTTTGATTCCAGTAAACCACATACCAATTGATGATACAACCAAAAATAGATCAGGCTTTTCTGGATGGTGTAGCTTGAACAGAATGCTGTTCTGGTTTATAGAATAGATATTGTTGACATAGTAATCTCTGGTTTTTTCTAATATATCCTTGACCAAAAAGGCAAGCTCTATTCCAGCTAGTCCCACAACAAATCACCAAATCTCACAAAGATACCCTCACTAATGAACTGAGTGCGACCAAACATTTTAAACCCGACACAGTCGAGTCACCTTAGAAATTTCATTGAAGCACACAAAGAAAAAATCACCAGACTCTACCGATCCTACTGATGATACACCAGGGGTTGCAGCACCGACTGATAGCCAGGATGATCTAGACAAACGAAAGCGACTCTTGGACAAATTGTTCTGGATAAGAATAGGAATGGCAGCACTTGGTGGTATAATTGCGACATTTCTATTTGAGTCAATCGAAGGCGAGGAAAGAAGATGGGCTTCAATTGGATTTATGATTGTGATGTTTATTGCATCTGCAGTAATAGGCAAAGGCATGAAAATCGGCTTACCTCGATCCGACAGAAAGAAAATTGTAACTACAGGCCTTGGCACGTATGTCTTTCTTTACTTATTTGTGTGGATTCTGTCCTATACATTGGTACACCTGCCAGCGACCGGCCCAATACCGCTAAAGCCAATTTAACATGTGGAATCACAAAACTCCAGGCATTCCAGACGAGGAATTTGAAAGAACAGAAGACGTACCGATAACAAAAGAAGAGGCACGCGTCATACAAATCAGTAAAGCCCGTTTGTCTGAAGGGGACTTGGTATATGACATTGGATGCGGAAGTGGTTCTATAACTGTCGAGGCCGGAATCCAAATAGGAAAAACAGGCAAAATCTATGCCGTGGACATAGATCCCAAAGCAATCGATCTTACCAGAAAAAATCTTGGCAAATTTGGAATCGCAAATGTTGAGCTCATACTTGCAGATGCCAAGCAAAAAATCCCAGACTTGCCGCAAGTAGATGCAATATTTGTGGGCGGAACTGGTGGGGACACCAAGGATATTGTAACATTGTGTAATTCCAAGCTAAAATCCGGAGGAAGAATAGTGATTGGCGTTATACTGATTGAAACTTTGTACGCTGTTTTGGATGTGATATACAAGCTTGGATTCTCTGATGTTGATATTACCCAGGTTACAATATCGAAAAGCAAAAAGACAAGCACCGGAACAATGATGCTTGCAAGAAATCCCGTGACAATTATCTCTGCAGCAAAGACCTAGATTCGCTTTTAACTAGGAAAAATTTTTGGTTTAGCATGCATGATTTGATCTGTGTTGGCTGCGGCCCAGGAGATCCAGAACTACTCACAGTAAAGGGAGTCAAGGCAATTCAGAATGCCGAAGTAATAGCATGTCCTACTGCCAAAGAGGACAAGCCAAGCATTGCACTTTCCGTAGTGGAATCATTATTGAACAAGTCCAAGATGCCTGAAATTGTTAATCTTGTATTTCCAATGGTCAAGGACAAGGACACATTGGAATCCACATGGGAGAGGAATACAAAAATTTTGGCAGGCAAGGTACTAGAAGGAAAAAAAGTAGTATACCTGACAGTGGGCGACCCGTACCTGTATAGTACTTGGATTTATCTGCACAGGGAATTGCAGCTAAAGCATCCTGAAATCAAAATTAGTGTAATACCGGGAATAGTTTCGATGTTTACGTTTGCATCAAAGGCCGGAATTAGTCTTGCAGAAGGTGCAGAGACCATGGCAGTTATCCCGTCATGCTATGATTTATCCAGAGTAAAAGAAACTGCAAGAAACTGTGACACCATGATATTTCTAAAGGATGGAAGATATTTTGATCAAGTGATTAAATTGCTAAAAGAAGCTGGATTTTCCGATGATTCAATATTTGCTATAGGACAAGATCTTGGCACGCCAAACGAAATTGTCCGCAGAATGACACTTGGTGAAGTAAATGAAAGTACCATGACTACAAAATATTTTTCCATAATGGTGGTAAAACGTGTCTAAGGTTTACTTTGTTGGCTGCGGCCCGGGTGATCCCGATTTAATCACTGTCAAGGCAAAAAAATTATTGCAAAAAGCAGATGTAGTTGTGTATTCTGGCTCTCTGATACCGGATCAAATACTAAAGCTGTGCAAAAAGGCAAAGATGCACGACGCTGCAGGAATGATTCGAGAGGAGATCTTTGAGATTCTAAAAAATGGCGCGCAAAAGGACAAAGTCACCATACGATTACATGATGGGGACCCGGCCATTTATGGCGCAATACGAGAACAGACTGATAATCTGCAAAAAGAGGGAATTGAATGCCAAGTAATACCTGGTGTTACATCATTTCTAGCCTCATCTGCCGCACTTGGCTTGCAGCTGACCCTGCCTGGAGTTACTCAGACAATGATTATCACACGTGCAGAAAAAAGAACCAAGGTACCAAAACAGGAACAAATCTCCGAGCTTGCCAAGCACAAATCCACAATGATCTTCTATCTTAGCGTGCATTTGCTATCTGATATAGTAAAAGAGGCAATCAAAGGCGGGTATCCAAAAACTACACCTGCCGCAGTTGTGTATAGGGCAAGCTGGCCTGACCAAAAAATACTTACAGGCACACTAGAGGACATTACCAAAAAGGTCTGGGCTGAAAAGATAACTCGAACCGCAATTGTGATAATCGGCGATGTGATACAGCCCAAGTCCTATGAATATTCCAAGCTATATGACAAATCATTTAGTCATGGATATAGAAAGGCCAAAAAACCCTAGGATACTAATAAAAAGAAAAAGATTGAAAGGACTAGCTGATTGTTGCTGTACCACCGACGTTAATTGTCCATTGGACAGTTAGCTGGTCGTTGTTTGCCAGAGTAATTGCTGTGAATTGCTGTCTTGCAAACATGGCGTTTGTACCATCTGCTGTGCTGTTGAACAGACCTGATTCAGATACTGTTTGTGAAGTTGGTGCACCATTGGTAAACGTCTTTGAGAGTACAACTGAAGCTGCGTTTGTTGCAGTTGTAGATGTGTTATTGCTCCAAGTTACTGTGGTTGCCTCACCAATCAACAATGCTGAACCTGCACCAAAGCTTGTTTGGTTGTGTGGATTAGCCAATTTGTATTGGTCTGGTGCGTTACCTGCTGTAGAGTTTCCGATTTGAATAAATCTGAATCCCTGTGTGTTTGCACCTGCACAAACTGTACTTCCGGCTGCACCTGTGGTTTGTTGGAAGAGAAGTTTTGCCGCACAGTTTTCGCCTTGGTTGACAATTTGGTTTGCCTCTCATCAAGATTGATTGTGTAATGTTTGGTTAATTTCGGAGCTAGTGTTTTCTCGGAAAATTTTGGTGCAACAACAGTTGGTTTGTAATTTTTTTCTACAAGATCTCCATATGCCAAGCTAACAGATGATGTAAGTAAGATAACAATTAGTGATAGAGAAATGATCGTCTTTTTCAAAATCAACACCCTACAGAATCAGCCAGAACAGCTTTGCAGTAAACATTACATTTTTCAGCTAGGCATTTCGTATTAACCCGGTTTTGGGCAAAATGCACAAACATTTCAGCACTAAACATACAAGACTACTTGGCCAAAAATCGACATAAGCGGTGAGGAATTTTTGAGAAAAACATCGTGCCGTCTCGGTAAATAATGGTCTGAGCAGTTTCCAGTTTGGTTTTGTTTGGTTTCGTTAGTTTTTTGTTTTGTTTACTAAATTTTTATCAACGATCACTTAGAAAACAAATCAATCATTGAAATTTTATTACTTTATTTTTGATATTGAGTTTTAGCAGGTTCTTTTGAAACAAAACTGGATTACCAGTTGTAAAAATTTGCAATGAATTTTTTTTTGATGGAATAAATGATTTATTGCCTATTACTTGTTGAGCTACAATACCAGCTGGATCCAAAAATGTTATTGTTGGAAATATTTTTTGTAATATTGACAACAAAAATGGCAAATGAGTACTAGACAAAGTCACTACATCTATTTTGTTATCTGTAAAAGTTTTCTCTAATGTTTTTTTGATTATTTGTTCACAATATTTCTTTTGGGAAACAAATTTGCCAGACTCTACAAGATCAATTAACGATGTAGCATCAATTTTTGTAACCA
>JBJTCW010000099.1:0-5703 GCA_046092065.1 Candidatus Nitrosotenuis sp.
TTATAATCTTTTGTAGAATTATCGGAATAGATCCGTTTGCTTTGATCTGATTAATGTGGATATTGTATCGTTGACATAGTCAAACTCTAAATTCCTAATTACTGCAAAGGGACAGTTTTTTGTCTTTTTCATTACTAGTTCTGCGGCGCCACACAATTCATCGACTTGAGCAATTTTTGTCACGCGCAGAGTCCTGCCATAGTTGTCGTCTTTTCCCTCATAATCATCCAGGGTTTTGATTCCAGATGTACCAATTGCGACATTTGTCTGGCCTTCCCTGAATGGCCTGCCAAAGGTATCAGATATTATTACTGCCACTTTACATTTTGATTTTTCATGTATTTTATTTGCAAACTCTGATGCGGATCTATCTGGATTTTCTGGAAGCATTGATGCAAATCCCTTTGGAAGGTTGCTCTCATCTACTCCGGAATTTGCGCAGACAAATCCATGTTTTGTCTCCGTTATTATAATTCCAGATTCCATCCGTACAATTCTTTTTGCCTCAGATAGTATCACTTCTATCAGCTTTGGGTCTTTTTCGTATTCTGACGCCAACCCCACAGACAAAACAGATGGGATGACCTGTGCAAGCTCGACTGTCTTTCCCTCTTGTTTTGATATGATTTTTTGTGCAATTACTATAATGTCGCCATTCTGAATGTCCTTGAAATTTGATAAAAACATCTGCGCAATGTCATCGCCCTTTTTTATCTCGTTTTTTACCGGTACAGGAATTATTTCAAGCGACATAATATTGTATGATATAATTCCAATTTAACTTGATTTGTTAGGCTAGGGTTCGCAGTTCAAGATTTAGGTTGTATTTTTTATTAATCAGCGGAATCAGATTTCGGAGATCCTTTTCCTCGATTATCTCGTTTGCCTTGTCCTTGACTACGTCTTGCGCGCGAAACGCCACGCCAAGACCGCAGATATCAAACAAAGTCAGGTCGTTTGCGCCATCTACTGTAACTACAATGTTGTCTTTAGTTTCGTTCCATTCCGCTATCTTGACTCGTGCAGATTTTGCCTTGTCAGATGTTACATTGATTTTGACGCCATCAAGCTTGCCGTCTTTGAACAATAATTCATTAGAATAAACAAAGTCCAGGCCCAGTTCTTCTTTTAGTCTGTCCGTCATTATTGTAAATCCTCCAGAGACTGCCATAATCTTCCAGCCGTTTGCCTTTAGTGCTCGGCAGATTTCTTTAGCTCCAGTCATTATTGGTAATTCATCTGCAACTTCTTTGCAGGTATCAAAGCTCAAGCCCTTTAATGCCTCGACTCGCGTTCGCAGTCCTTCCTCCCAGTTTATCAAGCCCTGGATTCCTTTTTTTGTAATTGCCCAGATTTCGTCTTGCTTGTTTATTTTTTCTGCAAGAATCGGCAGATATTCCGCATCAAAGAGAACTCCCTCCACATCAAAAATGGCTAGCAATTTTTTCTAATTTTTGGCTAAAAACTATCAATATAAAAGTTGAAGTCGGTTTTATGATCGCAATCGTTAATGTTAAATCACGGTACTCGAGATTTGACTCAATGGGCGAGCTTGAACACAAATTCGAAGTCGAAGTCAAAGAAGCTGAAAAGCCTCAAAAACTAACCGACACCGTAAAGGCGGAACTAAAAGGATCCGGAATGATGGACGACAAGGGCAAGCTAAAACTCAAAGGAGTCAGCCCAAAGATGCTCAAGCGTATGAAGCAGGAATATGTCGATTGTCCAGTCATAAAGGCAGAGACATCATTTATCCAGTGCTTTGTGTGCCCCAATTTCCAGTCCAGAGTAATGGGCAAGGTTTTGTGCAAAGGCGCACCACTCAAAAAATAAGAATTATTGTCTGGTTCCCCAGCCAAGTTTTACTAGCTTTTCTGCAGTTTCTGATTTAACACATGCTGGAGTTCCGGTGGATTTTTTGATGACTAGTTCTAGATACTCTCCACAGTTTACGTCCTTTGGTTCAACACCTGATGTAACCTGCTTTAATGGTGCAATTACAATGTCATTTTCTTTTACCATTGTGTTTTCTCCAAGTTCATCTTGCGGAATCATGGATTTTGCCTGCTTTAGGTTGTTCAGGATTTGGCTGATTTTGGAATCCACATCATCAGTTGACGCTCCTTTTTTTATCAGGTCACGTAATTCCTCTCGCATAGAGATCTCGATTTTTTTCATCAAGTCCTTGTCTTGTTTTGCAATTGGTGCTTCCAGAAATTCGTAATTGTCCAGATACGCCTTTGTTGCATCACCCATTGCTTTGTCTGTGTTTCCTTCGGAATATTCTTCTCTAGCATTGCCAAGCAGATCAGAGATATTATCAAAGTACTTGCCTAGTCCGGTTTCTGATTGTTCACCGGTTACTTCTTCAAGTTCATGAATAATTCCATCCACTATTGTTTCTATTTCTGATGGGTCTGCATGATCTTTGTATGCCTGCAACAAATCTGCATAGCCTTTTTCTATTTGTCCCCTCTGGTCTTCAGGAAGATCAGATTTTATCTTGTCAAAGATCTGCTGTGATCTCCATACAAATGAAGAGCCATCCTGGAATTCTGCCATTAGTTCTATTTTGCCCGCCTTGACTCCCTCGCCATATTCACCAACGGAGGTCTTTAGAAGACCAGCCATCAGCTTTGCCTGAAAATTAGTATCGTTGCTCAGTTCATCCCCTACAACGATACTTCGAGCCTGCTCTAGAATCGATTTGGCTTCATCTATTGCCTTTTGCGCATCCTCTCTTGTGACTTTTTCGCCGGTTTTTTTGCCCAGGTCCATCAGTGTTTGTTGAACCTTGGCATCAAATTCCGGGTTTGCCTCTTTTAGCTCAGGCTTCATGGATGTGTACAATTCCGCAATAGGATGTGTGGCATGAATCAGGGCCAGCTTTGCGTTGTCATCATCAAGGTTTCTCTCTATTGCCCAAAAATGGCCCAAAGACTCTTCGATGTATCCAGCAAATGCCAGTTTTTCGTCTTCTGCATATACAAAAGAAAAACTAGCTGCAAAAAGTATTGCCACTAGCGCAACAACAGTTTTGTTCATGTAAGGGCAAGCTAAGCATTCTGATTTAAACAGACCAATGATTCCATATTTTTAGAACCGAATTTTAGAACGACTAGGAAACGCTCATTTACCATTAATCAGAATTTGTACATTATGAGCAAGGAAAGCCCCGGAATTACAGTATCAAAGAGCAAGGACTTTTCAGAATGGTACACTCAAGTTGTGCTAAAAGCAGAGCTGGCAGACTATGCTCCAGTCAAGGGACTAATTGTTCTAAGACCAGATGGATATGCAATATGGGAGTCAATCAGAGAAACATTAGATAAAAAATTCAAAGCAACTGGACACAGAAATGCATTTCTGCCAGTCTTGATCCCAGAGTCATTGCTAGCAAAAGAGTCGGACCATTTTGCAGGATTTACACCTGAGGTATTTTGGGTAACGCATTCTGGAGAAAATGAAATTGGTGACAAGCTTGCATTGCGACCAACTTCTGAGACATTAGCATATTCAATGTATTCAAAATGGATTCAATCGTGGAGAGACCTTCCACTGAAAATCAATTTCTGGAATACCGCATTACGCGCAGAAATCAAGGCTACCAAGCCGTTTTTGAGAACATCAGAGTTTTTGTGGCAGGAAGGCCATACCGTGCACGCCACACAGGAAGAAGCAGAAAAAGAGGTCCTTGACATTTTAGAGATTTACAAAAATACCGTAGAGCAAGAGTTAGCAATACCAGTAGTGACTGGCAAAAAAAGCGACAAGGAAAAGTTTGTCGGAGCAGTCTACACCACGACAATGGAATCCATAATGCCTGACGGTAAGGCACTCCAAATGGGAACATCGCATTTTCTTGGACAAAATTTCTCAAAACCGTTTGAGGTAAAATATCTAAACAAAGACAATGTCGAGACGTTTGCATGGCAGACATCATGGGGCGTTTCGTGGAGACTAATTGGTGCAATGATAATGGTTCACGGAGACGACAAGGGCTTGGTGTTGCCACCGCGAGTCGCACCAATACAAATTGTAATTGTGCCAATATACTATAACGAGCAGGATTCTGCGCGAGTCAACGAAGCAGCAGACAGAGTGGAAAAAATCCTCAAAGAAAAAGGACTGCGAGTCCATGTTGACAGACGTGATCAGCTAACGCCAGGCTTCAAGTATAATGAATGGGAGATGCGCGGAGTTCCACTAAGAATTGAGGTTGGTCCAAAAGACATTGATAAAAACAAGGTAATGTATGCAACTCGCCACATCAAGCAAAAGCTAGACCTGCCAATGGAATCCATATCATCAGAAATAGATGGAATCTTGCAGAAAATTCAAAATGAAATGTTTGAAGCAGCCAAGAAATTATTCACAGAAAAAACAGTAAGAACATCAGAATATTCCGAGTTTAGAGAGGCATTGGAAAAAGGCAACTTTATTGATGCTGGCTGGTGCGGCAAAAAAGAATGCGAGGAAAAGATCAAAGAAGACACCATGGCAGATATTCGAGTCATTCCATTTAATGCGCAAAATTCCGGAAAATGCGTGTATTGTAAGGGTGCAAGTATCACAAACGCGATATTTGGCCGCGCATATTGATATACTGAATTTCACACTACACTACAATTGAGCGAAATTCTGCGTGTAAGTAATCTAAAAAAATATTATTCCAAAAAGAACTTTATTGGAAAAGAGATATCACTGGTAAAGGCAGTCGATGATGTTTCTTTTGCAATAGAACTAGGCAAAACACTTGTCTTGGCAGGCGAATCCGGCTCTGGAAAATCCACCATTGCCAAGATTATCCTACAGGCAATACCAAAGGATTCAGGCGAGATAGTCTTTGATAATACCGACATAACAGATTCCAAGGAATCGCTAAAAAAAATTCAGATGGGTGTACAGATGGTATACCAAGATCCGTACGATTCCATAAACCCTCAAATGAAGATCAAAGATATCATTGCAGAACCATTAGAAATTCATAAAATCCCAAATGCAAAAGAGATCGTCAGACAAGTTTTGCGTGAGGTAAAGCTGGAACCTGCAGAGGACATTATGGAAAAATATCCTCATGTGTTGTCTGGTGGTCAGCGACAAAGGGTGGTTCTTGCCAGGGCGCTAGTTATAAAGCCAAAGATGATAATTGCAGACGAGCCAGTGTCCATGCTCGATGTTTCTATTCGAGCAGAAATTCTGGAATTAATGGAAGGACTGCAACAAAAGCACCAGATTTCATTTCTGTATATCACTCATGATTTAGCAACTGCAAGGCATTTTGGTCAAAATATCATAATATTGCACAAAGGCAAAATTGTAGAGTCTGGGCCAATTGACGAAGTATTGTTTTCTCCAAAGCATGAATACACTAAAGCACTGATTGGTGCAATATCAGAGCCTGATCCAAGCAATCTGACCAAATAAGATCAAGCGTAATTTTTGTTATACCGTACAAATATGATCATGGCAAAGCTGGCAATGGTAGTTGTTATTGCACTATACAACAACGCAGTGTTAAGCCCCGATGAATCCCATAAAAATCCAAAAATCAGATTGCTTACAAAGAATGCCAATATCAAAACAGCGACCGCTCCAGGAGCAAGCGATATTAGAAAAATCGACCGAACATCAACTATTTGCAATAACGCAAATGCGACTAGCGGTCCCGCTATTGCACCGAATTGATCCAAGGTTCTATGC
>JBJTCW010000100.1:0-1286 GCA_046092065.1 Candidatus Nitrosotenuis sp.
AACGGCCATCTCCAGGATCACCTATTGCTAGGCTTTTTGCTATCGTGTCAGGATTTTCAACAGGTATCACTTCGTTTGCGCCTTTCTTGAAAGCATCTACAATTGGTGCACACCCATGCGGTTGAGCTGCAATCATGTGCATGTTGGAGACATTATTCAATAAAGATACGCTTTGTAATTCCTCAAATCCTTTGCAAATTGCGTTAAGCATTGCTCCGCTACCCACTGGAACAACCAGATGATCCGGAACATTCCAATCTAGTTGTTCTGCCACTTCATATGCCAATGTTTTGGATCCTTCAACATAATACGAGCGCATGTTGATGTTTACTATTCCAATTCCCTTGCTGTCTCCTATTTGTGCAGCAATTCTGTTTGCATCATCATATGTTCCATCGACTGCGATAAATTTAGAGCCGTATGCAAGTGCTTGAGCAATTTTTGCATGTTCTATGTCACTTGGGGCAAACACATAACATGGAAATCCACCCTTTGCTGCGTGTGCCGCAGTTGCAGATGCAAGATTTCCAGTAGACGCACAGCCAACTGCAGATAATCTAAATTCCTTTGCCTTTGATACTGCGATTCCAGCTGGCCTGTCTTTGAAGGAAAACGTTGGATTTACAGAATCATTTTTTATGTATAGATTTTTGAGTCCAAGTTTTTCTCCTAGCTTTTCTGCTTTGACTAGAGGAGTCATTCCAGCATTAATACTGACAATGTTTGCTTTGTTCTCAATTGGTAAAAGCTCTAGATATCTCCAATAGGTATGTTCTCTGCCAGAAAAGGTATTTTTTGAAATGCTAGGGAATTCGTATTTGACGTCTAATGGTCCAAAACACTCTTCGCAGATATACTTGAATGTTGATTCATAATCCTTTTTGCATTCTCTGCATTGAAGATGTATCCTAGTCATAATAGAAACCGTATTCATTATCTAGTTAAAATGTCCTAATATCAAGTTTAGTGATGCTTAAATTATGCGGTCAAAAATTTAAGTAATAAAAAATAGAGTCGGCGGCTTTGTGAATGACACATAGGTTTTTACCATATGTTTAGATGATTAGAAAAAGTTGAACGGAAAACTGATCGGTGTTGGAATAATCGCGGCATTAGCAATACTAACAGTGCTAATAGTGATGTTTGTCGAGCCAATTACTATTACTCCACCGCAAAAACAAGACGAGTTTGAAGGTTGGAATAGATCAGGGCCATTCGCAGTAAGCAAGCTCGAATACAAGATAGGAGAAAACATATTTTTTGTAGCAAATAATTTAGCGTTAAAC
>JBJTCW010000101.1:0-22724 GCA_046092065.1 Candidatus Nitrosotenuis sp.
CTGTTTTTCCACATGCAGGAGATTTTGCACCATAATCAAGTTGTGGAACAGTTTCATTATGTTTTTTGATAATTGGTCTCACCTCTACAGGATCAAAAGCAACATCCCAAGACCAAAAATCAACACTTGATGCAAAAATGAAAGAGATTGCTGATTTAATGGCACAGCTGAGACAGGCAATTGCAGGCAATGCAAATGCAACAAAAATTCTTGATCAAATAGAGGCAAAACACAAGGAACTCAAAGAATCACGAGAATCAATGAAATCTGACATGCAAGGAAAACGCGAATCCATGAAAGAAGGCATGAAAGAAATGCGCGATGCCATGAAAGAAGACATCAAAGGCAAACGTGATACCATGAGAGAAGGCATGAAAGACATGAAAGGTCAAATGAAGAAAATGCCACCAGTGGATACAATGCCACCAAGTGATGCACCAGCTGATCAAGCACAGGAACAACCAGCACAATAAGGTTATTCTTTATCTTTTTTTATTTTACATCTGATGAAGGCGGGTTAATCGACCAAAAAAACATCATCAGGCAAATTGGTATCATGCATACTATAGCTGCCATTACAAATATGATGTAATATCCTTCATGCAAACCGGGAATCATCGGCCCTGGAAAGACTGCGTAAAACCAGATAAATGCAACAAAGCCGACTAGGATTTTGTTTTTTCGAATTACTTTTTTCCATGAAAGGCGCGCCTTTGAGATGTAGCATTTTTTGCATCTAGTCCTGTCATCAGTCATGCATGAAGTGCAAGTGTGCTTGGAGCAAAAGTAGCAAGTCCTGTCACCAAATACAGAGCCGCAAAACTCGCAACTAGTCATGGTTTTATTTAGTATATTTTTGATTTATCTTTTGATATTACAATAACCCAATTTTAAATACCTGATACGTGTAACAACAACATTGGAAAAATCAAGTTATAGTATAATGGTAAAAAAAGATGGAAAATTTTACATCGGTCAATGCCTTGAAATTCCTCAGGCAAGAGGACAAGGAAAAACAAAGACGGAAGCTGTTGAAGATACAAAAAAAGCAATCAAACTTGCGCGCACTTATTTATCTAGCAAAAAGAAAAACACACGTCTGGTAACTGTAACAATTTGAGTCTTCCAGTAGTTGATTGGAAGCAAGTACTAAAGGCATTAAAGAAAAAGGGATTTTACGCTACAAGGCAGTCTGGTAGCCATATTGTAGTTGAAAATGGTAAAGGGCTTTGGACAGTAGTTCCAAGAAAAGACGAACTTGGAAAAGGATTGTTATTGCAAATTCTCTCTGATTGCAATATTACAAAACTAGAATTTCTTGATTTGCTGTAATTATGGGGCTAGTCTTTCCGGGTCGCGAGGATATAGCACTACTTCGCGCACATTATCGGTTCCAACTAGTACAGTCATTAATCTGTCAAGACCCATTCCCCATCCTGAATGCGGAGGCATGCCCCAGTCAAATGCACGCAGATGGTCCTCAAATGTGGAAGTATCGAGGCCTTGCTCTGCAATTCGCGCCTTGAGTGTGGCAGGATCGTGCAGTCTTCTGCCGCCAGATGACAATTCCAAATGACCAAACTGCAAATCAAATGAGCGTGAAATTTTTGGGTCATCATCCTTTGGATGAATATAGAACGGCTTTAGCGCCATTGGCCAGTCAAGCAAAAAGAACAAGCCAGGATGAGATTCGCCAACTAGTTTGAGATGCGAATCCAGCAAGTCATCACCCCACTTCAAATCAACTCCTTTGTTTTTGAGCTCATCAATTAACTGTGAATATGTAATTCTATCAAATGGTGTCTTGGGGATCTCTAATTTTCTCTCCAATATTGTTAGTTCTTTTTGGCAGCCTGCAATCACATCTTTGAACACTTGCACTACAAGTTCTTCCAAGATTTGTATGACATCTGTGTAATCCATGAATGCAGCTTCTAGATCAATTGATGTAAATTCCGACAGGTGGCGACCTGTATGGGATTTTTCTGCACGATAAAATGAAGCAATCTCAAATACTCGCTCAAGGCCTATGGTCATCTGTTCTTTGTATAGTTGCGGGGATTGGGCAAGGTATGCTTTTTTGCCAAAATATTCCAGCGAAAACAGGTTTGCACCACCTTCGCTTGCACTACCAATTATCTTTGGCGTGGTGATTTCAATGAATTTTTTATCCAAAAATGTTTTGCGCAATGACGCCAAGACCGCAGAGCGAATCTTGAATATTGCAGCAACTCGCTGGTTGCGCAAATCCAGTGCGCGAGAATTTAATCTATTGTCAATGTTTGATTCCAGTCGACCAATTGGGTCTATTGGCAATGGATGAATGGCTTTGGTCAAAATGTCAATTGCTTCTGCTTTAATCTCAAATGCAAAGTCACGCGCCTTTGTTGCCTGCACCAATCCTTGCACCATTATTACTGTCTGACGTGTCAGATCTTCTGGCAATGCAATATCTTTGACTATGACTTGCGCAAGGCCTGTAACATCGCGTACAGTCAAAAATGACATTTTGCCAAGCTTTCTGAGATCTTCAACCCAGCCGCCAATTACAATTTGCTTTCCTTCTAGTGATATTGAGATATCTTCAATGTCATGGGTTTTTTTGAACTTCATTTTTTCTCCTCAAATTCTATTACAATATCGAGCTGGCGCAGCTCTTTTACAATCTTTGCTACTTGTTCAATATCAATTGGGAATCGAGACGTCTTTTTGCCAGATACAATAACCTTGGTTCTTTGCAGTCCGCCAGGTACCCAGACTGCGTTAATCGATAGCAACTTGGCCGGGAAAAACAAATCCTCAATGAATTTTCTATCCGATGCTTCAGATTCTACCAACCACAGTTTTCCAGAAAATTCACCAGAAAGCTCGCGATACAGAGTGCGGCTTTTCCTAGTAGCATCAATGTCGTGTTTTGACAAATACAAAACGTGGTTCAGCCCTACTTGCTTGCAAGAGTTCATTGTGAATTTGTCTATTTCAGAGTTGGTCTTGGCAAGATTGGCAAGTTTTATGGATGCATCAACGTCGGACTTGGTCAGCTGTCCTGTTTCCAGCTTGGATTCGCACTGGGGGCACAGCACGGCGTTTTTTGCATCAAATACACAAATTGGGACTTGCAATATTTCCAGTCAAAAATAAAACAAAGTTAAATGTTGCTTTGGGCAAAACAGATCTCAATGGATTTTCTGTCCGTTCAAAATCTAAACACCATATATGACACTGACAAGGGCCCAGTCAGGGCAGTACAAGATGTCTCATTTTCCATATTCTCTGGTGAATCCGTAGGCATAGTGGGCGAGAGCGCATGCGGCAAAAGCACACTTGGGCTATCATTAATTCGAACCATTCCTGGTGGTAAAGTTCAGTCAGGAACAATACTATACAATGGAGAGTCAATTCTGGATCTAAGCAATGACGAGTTTGATTCCAAGTATCGCTGGAAGCAAATATCAATGATATTTCAAGGTGCAATGAACTCACTGGACCCAGTTTACACAATATCACAACAGTTCTCTGATGTACAAAAACAACACAAATCCAATGACAAATCTATGATACACTCGTTGTTGTCACAAGTAGGATTAGACGAATCAGTCCTGAGCAAATACACACATGAACTGTCTGGCGGAATGAAGCAACGAGTAATAATTGCAATTGCTTTATTGCTAAAACCAAAGCTAGTGATTGCAGATGAGCCAACAACAGCACTAGATGTTTTGGTGCAATCTCAAATTCTGGATTTATTCAAGTTATTAAAAAAACAAGGCACGTCCTTTATTGTAATATCTCATGATTTATCCGTGATATCGCAGATCTGCGAAAAAATTGGAATCATGTATGCAGGACAGATGGTAGAGTTTGGTACATTACAGCAAATTCTAACCGACCCAAAACATCCATACACTCAGGCACTAATCAAGTCCATTCCAAGATTGCACGACACACAAAAACCGCAGTTCATTCCGGGCTCTCCACCAAGCCTTCTAAATCCAAAGCAAGGGTGCAGGTTTGCTCCAAGATGCCCTCATGTAATGGACAAGTGCAACCAAGATACCATACCCACCAAGACAGAAACAGGATATGTGCAGTGCTGGCTTTATGAGTAGCTTTTCACTACGCTAAAGCAAGAGTCGATAATTCGAAGCATCTCTGAGCGAATCACCTTTTTGTCAATTGATATCCAGACTTTGTTGCTTTTTATCCCAAATGATATTGTCTGGACCTTTTTGCGCTCTTCCCAGACAAATTCTACTTCGCCCAGGCTTCTATCAAATTTTGACTCCATGTCTGTTTTTATTGCAACGTGAGAAAACTGGTTCTTTGTTGCTGCCGAGTCAAGAAGCGGAGTCATGTTGTCACGTCTTTTGTATGCCAAAAGATCTCCATCCGGATTGATTACTCCTACAAATCTGATGTATGGACTTATTGCAGAAATCTTGGTACAGATTTCTTCTAGCTGTTTTCTTGCCATTTCCATTGTTGCGTAATTATTGTATTTTAATATCTTGATTGTGCCAAATTATAATGGCTTAATAGTCAAACACAAATCCATCATTTCGTGGATTTATCCGTGTTATTCCCATTTGCAGATGATATTGGCTATGTCGGGTTGGCACTGGTCAGCTTTTTTGGCTCGTTAATTCCTTTCGTTCCACTGCCTTCCTTTATCTTCCTGGCAACAATGGCAGTGGAGGAAAAATTCAACATTCACTATTTAGTTTTGATTGCAGCAATCACATCGACTGTTGCAAAGCAGATAATATTTCTGGCCTCATATGGTGGCAGAAGGATAATCACAGAAAAAACCAGAAAAAGAATGAAACCGTTTGAAAGGCTGGTAAAAAGATACGGAGCAGCTGCTGCCTTTGTTGCGGCTGCCACGCCAATTCCAGACGATCTGATATATGTTCCACTAGGTTTGGCAAAATACAACCCATGGAGGTTTTTTGTCTCTACTTTGGCAGGCAAAATTGTATTGTGCTATGTTATAGTGCTAATTGCACATTACTTTGGAATGAACTATGTCAATCCATTTTTGGAAAACATCAAGGATCCAAGTGTTATCTATATTGGATTTGGAGTTTTTGTCGCAATAATGCTGGCTGCCGTCTTGTTAGTATTGCGAATGGACTGGGAAAGAATTCTTGGACGATTTGCCCCATGGACTGTACAAGATGAAGACTAGAGCCTAAAGTTCCATCTTTTCTCAGTGCCAACACGGATACCTATTCTTGGGCTGGACTTGATTTTAGAAACAGTAATCCCGTCTGTAATGTATAGTGATTTAGAATTTACCAAGTCTTCTCCGTATTGTTTTTTTGTTATGTCTAGCGCTATTGTTAGCTTACCTGGCCCGCTAGTCAGATTATCAATGTCATTTGTTTTTCTATATTTCATCATGGAATTAATTCCTGATTTTGGAAGCAACGCGCGAATCAAAACTGCGCCGGCAGAATGTTTGTTGTTTCTTGCAACCACATTTACACAATGATACATTCCATATGTGAAATAGACATATGCATGGCCTACCATTCCAAACATTGCATGGTTTCGCTCTGTCATTCCACGATATGCATGGCTTGCAGGATCGTCTGATTGCCGGTATGCCTCGGTTTCTATAATAATGCCAGAGACTATAGTTTTGTCTATCTTTCTTACCAGCGTTTTTCCCAAAAGCTGTTTTGCAACTAGTATGGTATCTTGCGAATAAAATTCCCTACCTAGTCTCATAGCATTTTTCCAAGTGATATGATATCTGATTCAAATGTCGCAGCAAGTTCCTGGTTGTAAATTATTGCTGCTGGATGAAATGTCAGAAAATATCTAATTCCATCTTTTTCTATTATCTTGCCGTGGTTTTTGGTAATTTCGCCCTGGCCCAAAATAGAATTGCTTGCAGTATTGCCCAAAATGCAGACTAGCTTTGGTTTTATTGTATTAATTTCGGTATCCAAATAAGCGCGACATGCAGCTCGCTCTGTCTCATTTGGAACTCGGTTGTTTGGAGGGCGGCATTTTACGACATTTGTAATGTATACGGAATCACGAGATATTCCGGCTTTACTCAATGCATCGGATAGCTTTTTTCCAGCAGAGCCCACAAATGGCTCACCTTTCATGTCCTCAGTTCTTCCAGGTGCCTCACCAACAAAAATTACCTTTGCATTTTGGTCGCCTTTTCCAGGAACTGCATTGGTGCGAGTCTTGCAGAGTTCGCATTTTGTGCACTTTATGACTGATTCTCTAATTTCTGAAATCATCCCGCACCTCGAATTGTGGCAATGCCACGAATTGTAGGGCCACCATTTCCCATTTTCATTTGCTGCATTGGGTCGCCTTTGCCGCAGTTTGTTATTGGGCGTATAGTAAAGTCATTACCGCAAGCATCAATTGATGAGAAAAATTCAGGAGCGGTTCCAACTATTATCACATCTCGCACTAGTTCCTTTATTTCACCATTTTCAATTCTGTTTGCATATTGCGCAGAAATGCTCCAGTTGTGTCGTTTCATGTCTATTGATGGGACCTTCATGTTGGTGATATAGTATCCATCTCTGACATCTTTGATTATTTCCTCTGGATTATACTCACCAGGACCAATGCAGGTACATGCCATTCTGATTAATGGCATAAACTGGTATGATGTGGCACGCATTCCGGCGTTTGGTGCCGAATCAAAAATGCTTGCAGTTTCCCTGCTATGCATGTGTTCTGTTAGAATTCCATTTTGAACCAAATTCTTTTTGCAAGCTCGAACTCCCTCATCGTCATATTGATACCAGCCAAGACTGCCAGGTATTGTAGGATCATCAATTACGTTTAACGATTCAGAGCCTATTTTTTGTCCCAGTTTTCCTGCCCACCATGCCCCGCCTGCCCAGGCCATTTCTTTTCCCAAAACTCTGTCTGCCTCTGATGGATGGCCCAAGATTTCATGCGTCAATAACGCAACAAAGTCCGGATTCATCACTAGTGTGGTTTTTTGCTCTTTTGGAGGTCTGGCATCTAAAAGATCAACTGATTTGGCGGCAGTTTCTCTGGCAGAATCAAACACGGAATCCAATGTTTCGAGGCCACCTCTTCCTCCTTCTGTACAATTAATGGACTGGGTTATTCCGGAGCGAGCAATTGCAACCAAATCTATGGTGCAATCAGTATAGTTTTGTGTAATTTGTGCACCTTCACTACTTTCAAATGTCTTTGATGTTTGACAGATCAAACCATTAATGATGTCCTTTGAAATTTTATACTCCCTCATTATATTGTGGCAGTCACGAGCAATCATTTCCAATTCTACCAGTTCCGGATTTTTACGAACCGGATAGTTGATTGTCTTTTTGTCTATTGGTATTTGTGCTAGCTTGACCTTGTTTTTCTTGGGAGTTGCCTTGGCCGCTCTAATTGCAGATAAAATTCCATTTTCAATTTTGGATTCGTCGGTTGTGGAAAAAAATCCCCAAGCCCCATCATGTAATACTCTGATTCCTATTCCTGTATCGTATAGTGTTGTGGATTGTTCCTGCTGTCCGTTTTCTAAAATAATACCATACTCGATAACTGTCTCAATTCTGGCATCACAATATGTAGCGCCATTTTTGTGGGCAATTCTGATTGCCTTTTGAGCATCCAATGATATGTTCTATTTTTCCTACTTGTTAATTGTTGCCCGATATTGTCGGCATCGTGTAATAGTATTCGTCCTCAAATGAATCGTCATTTTTACCTGACTTTCTTAATGCCATGAAATATTCATTACAGTTTTCATAGAATTCGGTATTTGTGTTCATGAATGTTGGTCTGAAATTAGAGTTATTTTTGGCAGTGTTGAAAAATTTTGATTAAACTGCGCCTTTCTGGTCTGTTTTTGGAAGGCTAAATGTTACAATAGTTCCAGAATTTGGAGTGCTTTGCATACTTATTTTGCCCCCATGGATTTCCACAATTCCTTTGCATATTGATAATCCAAGACCGCTTCCGCCTTTTTCTCGAGTCATCGATGCATCGGCCTGGTAGAACTTGGTGAACAGCTTGCCCTGCTTGTCATGCGGTATTCCAATTCCGTTATCGCTTACCATTATTTTGACTTCATCCAGTGTTTGCTCTGAATAAACTCGAATCATGCCAGATCCTGGTTGGACTGCCTTGATGCTGTTTTTGATCAAATTGGTCAAGACCTGGCCTATTCTGTCAGGATCGTGCAGAATTGATACATGTATGGCGTCATTTACAATGCCGACGCGTTGCTCTTCTATTTGTGGCTGTAACGTCTGAATTGATTTTACTACTGTATCGTAAATATCGACATTTTCTCTTTGTATTTTGAGTTGTCCAAGTTCCAGTTTTTGAACATCAAGCAAGTCCGATATTAATTGCAACAATGATGCAGAGCTTGATTTTATGATGTCTATTCTTTCTCTTTGCTTTGGACTAAGCTCGCCCAAGTGACCACTAAGCAAAATATCTGCAAAGACATCACCGCAGTCATTGCATAGATACATGCTGTCTTGCACTCTATAGTCTACGCCAAATACCTTGATTGATTCATGGCATTTCGGGCATTTATCATCCACATATGTTACCGCGGGCGAGACATTTCCGCATCTATAGTGTTCTATTATTTTGTCTTGCTTGAAATTAGTGCCCTTGCATTTTGGGCAGTGAAATGTCTGGGCAACTCGCACAGAGCTACATCGTGGACACGAAACCTCCTTTATGTCGTCTATTTGCAGGATTTTTTTATCCGATAATAATCGCTTGATCTGTGGCATTATCTCGGCTTCTGTTTTGCCTAGTTGTTGCTGAATTCTAATCTGGCTTATCTGGGTGGAATTTGATACCATTTTTTCTAGCATTTCAGTTGCATCATCAAATTCCTTGGCTTCCTCCATTTTCATGGTCTCTATTATTTCCTTGATTTTTTCAAGTCTGATTGGCTTTGGCAGATATTGGTATGCACCTTGAGCTATTACGTCTTTGATGAGCTCCTCTGCTTTGTCACGCGCAGTTTCTATTATGATCTTGGCATCTGGTCTTATTGTTAGCATCTGAGTCATGATGGAATATCAATTCATGTCTGGCAGATTGTAATCCAAAAACACTATTGGAATGTTGCCAGAATCTACTAGTTCTTTGAATGATTCGATGCCGGTCTTTCCATTTTGACAATGACGAATTTTTTCAAAACCCAACTTGTGCAAAAACTCTTTGAGCAATATTCCAACTGCCTGACTGTCTTCTATGACTAGGACCTCTCTTTGTTCTATTTCAGACAACGTCTCTTTGGTTTTGTATCGAATATGAATAGTTTAGTTATGGTTAATAGTGTCAAATTGACCTTGTATTTGTGCCAAAAATAGTAGCAGACACAAGCGTCATAATCAACGGATACATTACAAAGCAAATCGAGTCAAAATCCATTCAAAATGATTTGATAATTCCAGTAGCTGCACTTGATGAGCTGCAAGCCCAAGCATCGCAGGGAAAAGAACAGGGTTTCATAGGATTGGAGGAGATAAAAAAAATCCAAAAGATGTGCCAGCAAAACCACGTCTCAATAGAATTCGTAGGAAGTCGTCCAAGCCTTGACGATATTAAACTAGCAAAGCATGGCAGAATCGATGCCATCATAAAAGATGTCGCAAAGCAAAACAATGCAACACTGTACACCGCAGATTATGTTCAAGGATTGACTGCAGAGGCAGAAGGAATCTCTGTTTTTTATCAAAAAGCCGAAAAATCCAGTCAAAGTCTAGAGTTCTTGCGATTCTTTGATCAAAGTACGATGAGTGTTCATCTCAAAGAAGACAATCCACCGTATGCAAAAAGAGGAAGGCCTGGGGCATTTGATCTTGTACAATTGGAAGAAAAACTACTTAACGATCAATATCTAGAACTGATAACTACGCAAATTCTGGAGGCAAGCAAAATATCAAATGCTGGCACAATAGAGATATCAAAGGCCGGCGCATTAGTAATACAATATTCAGATTACAGAATAGCAATAACAAGGCCGCCATTTTCAGAATCACATGAAATCACCATAGTCCATCCTATTACAAAGATGACACTTGATCAGTATGATTTGTCAAGCAAACTGTTGTCTCGTTTATCAAACCAAGCAGAAGGAATCATAATATCGGGTCCTCCGGGTTCTGGCAAAAGTACTCTGGCCTCGAGCATTGCAAATTTTTACGCGTCAAAGGGAAAAATAGTCAAAACATTCGAATCCCCAAGGGATTTACAAGTCGACAAAAACGTCACTCAATACACAAAACTTGAAGGCAATTTTGAAAATTCTGCAGACATTTTGCTCTTAGTAAGGCCTGATTACACAATATTTGATGAGGTAAGACAAAAAGAAGATTTCAGAGTTTTTGCTGATCTGAGACTTGCAGGAGTTGGAATGGTTGGAGTAGTCCATGCAAACATGGCACTTGATGGAATCCAGAGATTCATTGGCAAAATAGAACTTGGAATGATTCCAAGCGTAATTGACACTGTAGTATTTGTAAAAGGAGGCGCAGTCGCCAAAGTATATGATTTGAATCTCAAAGTCAAGGTTCCATCTGGAATGGTAGAGCAGGACTTGGCAAGGCCTGTAATTGAAATATCTGATTTTGAATCTGGTACACTAGAATACGAAATCTACACATTTGGCGAAGAAAATGTAATTGTTCCTGTTTCTGATGATTCCAAGTCAAAGCCTGGCGTTTACAAGCTGGCAGAAGAAAAAATCCGAGAGACAATACGCCGATTCGACCCAAATCCACAAATCGAGGTTGTATCAGATAACAGCGTCAGAGTCAAGATAAAAAAAGACGCAATTCCATCTTTGATAGGAAAAGGCGGCTCTACAATAAGCGAAATTGAAAAGGTATTACACGTTCACATTGATGTTCAAGAAAAAGACTCGGGTGATCATACCCAAAACAGCTCAAGTGAATCTGGCTATGGCGTCTCATTTGATTTTTCAGAATCAAAAAATTCAATTCAATTTGAGGTAAACAAAAGATACAGCGGAATGCTTGCGGAATTGTACGTTAAGGACCAATATGTAACCACATCACGAGTGGCAAGGCACGGCAAAATCAAGCTGTCCAAGAGATCAGATGCAGGAAAAGCACTGGAAAGAGCGGCATTTTCAAAAAATGATATTGATATTACAATTAAAGATTCTTAAAACCTTCAAGCATTTTCTGGTTTGATTTCAAATATGCAATGAATTTTCTTAACTGCTTTATGGTTTTTGGATTCAAGTGATGCTCTATTCCTTCAGCATCTTGGTTTGCAGTATCGTGCTCTATTCCAAGTATTTCAAAGAACTCTAGCAAAATTCCATGTTTTTGTCGTATTGCGTCAGCTACATTGTTGCCCTTTGCGGTGAGGTTTATTCCGTGATATTTTTCGTATTTCAGATAGCCGTTTTCGTCCAGTCTTTGAAGCATTTTTGTGACACTGGGCGCACTTACATTCATGTATCTAGAAACATCAAGTGTCGTGGCATATCCTTTGAGCTCTACTAATTCCGATATGACTTCAAGATAGTCTTCCATTCTAGTTAGGTTTGATTTGGAGGACTTGTGTGCAGCCTTGATTGATTCCAGACGTATCTCGCTTTTCTTTTTCAAATTGTCTTGGAATCGGATGCGTCTCTTATAATCTAGTCTGGAATAAAATCTGGATAATTGGTTTTTAATGACCAATATTCTTTGTATTTTTGTGGCAACACGAGCCCAAGTTCTAATTCCAATTGCTATTGCTGCTGTGATAATTGGTATCGTTGGCATGATGTCGATGCCAAAAGACATCAAGCTGGAACAGGCGGAATTCCCAAAAGGGATAATCAAAATTGATGGGGTTACGCTTCAGGCACAAATAGCGGACACAAAACCTTTGCAAATGCGAGGATTGATGTTCCAAAACAAGATACCATATGATCAAGGAATGCTGTTTATTTTCCAAGATGAGGGAGTCCGCTCAATGTGGATGCTAAACATGCAGTTTTCATTGGATGTACTGTGGATTGATGCACAGGGAAATGTAGTCCACATAGAAAAAGATACGCAACCGTGTAAATCTGCAGTGGAGACTATGGCCTGTACATTTACAAACGGCGAATCAAAGCCAGCAAAGTATGTACTTGAGGTAACATCTGGCTTTGTAGACAAGTACCATATCCAGGAAAACTCCAAGCTAGAAATAATCTCGGCATGATCTGCAAAGGCTTATCTGTAACGGTATAAAATTCGGAGCAAACAATGAAAAAAATAATTCCAATCATAGTTGGAGTTGCTGTTGTAGCTGGCATAATTGCAGTGTTGCTTGGCCAATCTACACTGTCTTCAGCACCGGCAAAACAGGAACCATCTGTTTCTGATGCCAAATATGTGGAAGCAAATTCATTGTTAAAAGAAAAATTGGCAGAAAAACAGATTCAAATGTCTTCCCCAATCAAGGTAGGTACACCAGAAGGAATCAGTAAATATTGCACATTCTTTTCATCTAGTGAAAAACAAAAGCTGGTCCAATACTGTACATCAACAGAACTCAAAAACCGAAACGGAACATTTCTTGGCAATATCCACATGGTTGGCGCCAAGGATTCTCCAGGTGCAATTCTGACTCTGATCCAGACCGACAAATCAATGTCTACCATTGACACGGCAAAGACAGTTTTTGCTACTGTATCTGATACTATGATTTGTGATTGCTGGTCTGAGAAAAAGCCAGGCGGGCTGGATAGTATGGACTCTTGGATAGATGGCCTAAAACAATTCCATCAAAGCGACACAAAACCCCACAGCAAATCCAATTTGTTGCAGTTTGAGGACAAGGCAATGCAACTAGAACTGACTACAAACGAAGACGGTTATCTCTGGCAGCTCATTATATACAACTAGTCTGTCCGTTTTGAACAGACAGCCCATTAATACTAAATTCTAGCCAATCAAGTCGGGTTGGGGACAAAGTCTGGACTTTTAGAATCGTATGATGTAGACCAAGTCAAAAACCTACAAAAAGAAAACAAAATCCTTCTGCAAAAACTCCAGACCCAAAATCGCATGATTATATCATATGAGAGAAAACTGGCCAATTTTGATACCATTAAAGAACAACGTGATTGGCTGTTGGATGAAATGACCAAAAAAATGGGAGAATTGAGTCATTTCCAAACGGAACTCTTCAAAGCAGAACGACTCTCGGCAATTGGTGAAATGTCTGCAAGAATTGCGCATGACATGCGAAATCCTTTATCCATAATCAAAAACTCGATCGAACTTGTCAGAATAAAACACTCCAAGCAAATTCCGGCAGATGTCTATAACCTGTTTACATCAATTGATAATGCCTCATCAAGACTGGTCTTCCAGCTTGACGATGTTCTGAATTTTGTTAGAAGCTCCCCACTTGATTACTCTCAAAACTCACTTGGACAAATCTTGGATTCATCCATACAGGATATAGTAATCCCAGATCAAATAATCATAAACAAGCCAAAAAACAACATTCATCTTTTTTGTGATGGGGAAAAGATCAAAGCTGTATTTACAAATCTAATAATGAACTCGATTCAAGCAATGGATAGCCAAGGAACAATAACTGTAGAATTTTTAGAGTCAATAGACGATGTCAAATTTACAATACGGGACACCGGTTTGGGAATTCCAATACATCTAATTGATAAAATTTTTGAGCCATTATTCACAACAAAATCCCGAGGAACGGGACTTGGACTGCCAGCAGTCAAAATGATAATCCAACAACATCAAGGCAAAATCGATGTATCTAACAATCCTACAACATTCTCAATAACAATTCCAAAGAGATCCTAAGGACAAGGTTCAATACCCAAACACTGCCTACAGCTACAATGTTTGAAAATCTGTGGCTAGTACCGCTTGGATTTGTGGCTGGCGTGATTGGTTCTATAATTGGTTTAGGCGGGGGAATTGTTATAGTTCCGGTTTTGACCATACTTGGAATTCCACACACTATGGCTTCTAGCAGTAGTCTTTTTGCAGCCTTTAGCAATTCTGTAGCATCTACTGCATCTTATGCAAAACAAAAGAGAATCGACTACAAAAATGGATTACGCTTAGGATTGTTTTCAATTCCGGGAACGATTCTTGGGGCGATTCTTTCTGGATATGCAACTTCTGATGTATTCAAAATACTGTTTGCTATAGTACTTGCGGCTTCGTGTTATTATTTATTCATAAAACGAAATCTGGAATCAAAGCAAACCGTTCTTTCTGCAAAAATGCTTGTAGCGTCATCCGGAATTAGTTTTTTTGCAGGAATTCTGTCAAGTTTTTTTGGAATTGGAGGTGGAATCGTGTTCGTTCCTTTGTTAATAATAGGAATGGGTTTGCTTGTAAAGAACGCAACTGCAACATCGCAGCTAATACTGATGTTTTCCTCGGCATCTGGAATGATAACTCATGTCTTTTTGGGACATGCAGACTTTGATTATGCATTGTTGTTGTCGATTGGAGCATTTGCAGGAGGTCTACTTGGGGCTAGGCTCTCCCTTGAGATTAAAGAAAACTGGCTTCGTATATTGATAATTGCAGCAATTCTGGTTGCCGCAGTCAAGCTTGTCTTGGACGCATTAGGAATTTGATAAGGATATAATCAAGGCATTTTAGATACTAGTCATGGTAAAGTTCGATGGAATTCGAATGCAAGAGCTGATCTCTGTTCAAGATCCGGACAAAGATGGAGGAATAACATTGGTATTTCAGGACAATAGACTCTTGCACATTAGAATCAAAGATGGCAAGCTAGAAACCGTCTCGGTTCCAGAATAATTTTTCTTATTTTGGCGGCACTTTTTTAATTCTGTAAATGTTCTTTTTAGCTAATACCACAACATCGCCGTTTTCTTTTTTGCCTTCAAAGTCGACTGAAATCATTCCAAATTCATCATCTTGGTCTTTCTTATCAGATATTGTGTATTTTATCTTGAGAATTTCATCTATGTGAAGAGGTTTTAGGAATCGTGTGTTTCTGTTTTCCCAAGATGGGTCGCCATCCATTCCGTACAATAATATCATGTTGCCGTAAATCTGGCTCAGCCTGGTGAATTCTCCCTCCATTCTGGATATAATTGCGCGGCCGGAAACTATTGTACTATATTCATCGTCATCAAAAATGGTGTTTTTTATTCTAGAAAACGCCAGATATCCTTCTAGTTCTTTTTTAGAAAAAGTGCACGTGGAAAAATACTCGTCTCCTACTTTGAGGTCTGCAAACTTTTTCATCTGGTTTCGTCAACACAGAATATTACTTCGGATGATCTTCGCGAAGCATCTGAAACAAAATAGTTCAATGCATTTGCTATTTTGGAATTATCAGATTCTTTTCCATCAATGCTTCCAGGCAAGACCAAAAATGATCTCACGTCTGAGCTCAGAACATCACTTAGCTCTTGGTTTACTGTAGTTGCAAATGGTCTTAGTGCGCCTCTAAACACTTCAACACGTGCTCTGTCTGCCCCTGATACCTTTGGACCTGTTGGCAAGTCTGGGCCTATCACCATGACTGTGGCCTTGGCGCCCTTGTATTTTCTTGGGTCCTTTTTGCCACCTGGGACAAATGTCTCAAGTGCCGTTTGAATTACAGTTGCAGGAGTGTTTACGAACTTGTCTACTAGACCATCCCAGTTCTTTCTGGACAATTCGATTATCTTGGAATTGATTGAAACCTTGCCCGTTATGTATACCAGTGTGGATAGTTTTCCAACCGTCTTTGCGGTGTTGAACCATCTTTGCACTTCTTCCAGGCTGGCAAAATTGATGACATGGCTGTGGAATTTGGAGCTAATCGAGTCTTGCAGTTCTTTTGGTGTTGTATTTGAAATAAAGCAGACTGCCTTTCCGCCATTTTTCTCTATATGTTGAGCCAAAAACTCTGCCCTGTCTGCATCTTGTTTGTCTGTTGCATCTATTGCAAGCACTACTACTTCGGATGCAAAGCTTGGCGATACAGTAGGAGTAATTGTGGCAATGTGTGGCTTTACTGGATAAAACACTCTATCGCCTGGAATTACTTTGCCGTTTAGGGTTTTTGCAATATCGTCATCGGCAAGTGTGAGAACTGTTAGTGCTACTTGAGACTGTGATAGGAATTGTTTGTCTGCAATCATAAATGATGTATTTTTTTGCACCTTTTCTGCAATTTCCTGGATCTTTGCCAAAAGCTTGGCCAGCGTTTGAGATATTTTTTGCACATCCCCACCATTGGCCTTGGAAACTGCATTTGCAGCCTTTGCAATTCCATCATTTGTTGTCTTTTCATTCTCTCCCAATAATCCAACAATGTCCTTGTTTGCGATTTCAACTTCGGTTGGTGTCAGGTCTTCAAAACCGCTGACTCGCAAAAACTCGGCTGCAGCCTTTGGATAGACAGTCTTGTAGATTCTATCGGAATGTACTGGTCCTGGGTTTGTCGCAATGGATACAACTCCTTTTTCGACTAGCTCCCACGACATTGCTTCGGAGAGTCTGTTCTTTGCTCCCTGTGCAGCGGTATATGGACTACGGAATCTGTAAGGTCTTTGCTCGTATGATTTTTCCTCGGTAAAAAACGTGGAAATTGTTATTATTTTTGCACCAGGCTTCATCACTTTGAGTGCTTGAACAGATGTCCAAAATGTTCCAGTAAGGTGTATTCCTACAGCACTTTTGAATTCATCTAATGGAGAGTTTGCAAAACATGTGACTGGTCCGGAAACTCCGGCGTTATTCACTACGATATCAACAAAGACTCCTTCTTTTTGCAATGAATCATACATTTGAGAAACGCCAATTTCATCGCTGACATCTACTCCGGGGAATAGCCAGACTTTGGCATTACTCTTTACTCGACTGATTATCTCATCTAGAATCTTTTTTGTATCGTCTAATGGTTCTTTTCGTCTGCCTAAAATTATGATTCCTGCACCGTTTTCTGCAAACAATTTTGCTACTGTTTGACCTATTCCGGTACCGCTTCCTGTTACAAGAACTACTTTATTTTGAAATTTTAACATGGATCTGACAATTGTCTTGTATTATTTATGTGGATCAATTTGCTAATAATCCAAAAAGACATCATCTTTATTTGAGGGTAACAAAACACCAAAAACATGCACGATACCGAATCGGATACTTTTGTTTTTGAGACTTGGCCTGAAAAACTCTCTCACATGCTAAAATCTATTGGTGTGGAATCATCCGCAAAAGAGAGAGGAAGTGATTCTGTAGAGCAAGGTGATTATTCTAGTAGAGTATTTTCCCAAACCACAAGAATGGTGACAAATCTGGGCGTAGTGGAACTAAAAGATTCCAATATTGACGTAATTCAAGTCATTCAAAAGGGATAGAAAATGCAAGATCCAATAATTTCAACTTGGGGCGCGCAGGACAGATTTCAGGCTCACTGTATAGTGAAAATCGATGTTGCAAACCCAATAGATTATGTTGCAAGAACTATTCTAAAGACATCTGGTCATTTTAATGGCAAAAAAGTAGTATCAGTTAGCTGGGATGGTGGTTTACTAGCACAAGAGCTAAACAATGATTCCGCATTAAATGACTTGATTGCAAAACAATCAATCAAGGATGCAACAATCTTCGTGGACCCATCAAACAATGGAGTTAGAATTTACAGCAAATGGAAAAACTCGTTCGAGTTTAATCTGACAAAAGACATGTATGCGATTTATGACAAAATTGCAGGACATGTAAAGAAAATCTAGGCTCTCCACCAGTCTAGCGCCAAATAACTAACCTTGTCTGTACTTGGTATTGCAAGAATAAAGTGCTTTTTCACACTAGTTGCAAGTCTTCCGGCCAAAACTACTCCTGTTGAAGATATGGCGTCAGTTTTGTTGTGAACCTGAACCAAATATGGTGCGTGGTCGATTCCTGGGCCTCTTTGATACACTGCAAAGTCGCATCCAAATTTTATTCCAGGATTTACGATATAGTTTTTGTCTCTAAAGTCTTTGTAGACTAGATATTTTTTATCAAAATTATGATATTCGTTTCTGCAGATTTCCAATAGTTGTTGTTTGGTTATCTTTTTTTTTGCTTTGCTAATGGCTATCTGGTTTTTTTCTAGCAAATAATACCCTTCAATCAAATCCAAAATTAGCGGAACGTTGATCTCTTCTGGTTTTGGTTTTGCCATTCCTATTGGTTTACCATAGTATGAATCGGAAAAAAGCTCACGTGATTTTTCAATATCCCAAATGACGATCCTGTTCTCTACTAGTTCGCCTTGCATCTCATAAAACGATAATTACTGAATATAAAAAGTTGGATTATAGGCTCAATGCAAGCAAAATGAACGAGTCTGAAACCTGTTGGCATTTGTCAGACATTTCCTCAATTCCTTGGATTACGTCCTTGACTAGCAATAATTCCTTGGTATTGGCAATTTCGTCTAGTGCCTTGATTACTGTTTGTCTGTATTTTTTGTCGATTTCTCGCTCTATTTTCTGAGTTTCTTGTGCAAGCTCTATTGCATTTGCAGTGTTTGTGTTTAGTCCTCTTACTATTTCGTTTAGCTTGTAGACTTCGTCAACCAGTAACTCGATTAATCCTGAAATGTCTTCGTCAATTTTCGCGCTTTTGAGAGTGGCTGGTTTGATGTTTGAAAGCTTGAACGCAATTCCTGTGATATATCCTGCGATCTCATCCATTGTATATGCGGTGTTGAGCAGGTTTTCTCTATTCATGATCAGTCCGCCAACATCTGCAACCTCGCGTGTTATCTTGCGTCTGAGATTTTCTACTTCTTCTTCAATGCTTGAGATTTGTTCATTTGCCGCTTTTATTCCAGCCTTATCTTTTTTCATAATGAGTGCTGGTAGCGTTGCAAGTTCTCTAGCTGCATTTAGAATTCGGTTGATTTCGTCTTGCAAAACCGCGATCGCCTTTCGTTTTGCTTGGACCTCTAGTTCCCCACTATACATCCTTCTTGGTTAATTTGAGGTGGGATTAATTAAGCTTGCAAATTTCAGGCATCTGATGTGTTCTGGGTTACCTTTTTTTGATTCTTGTACAGTGCAATTACCTCCTGATCTGTAGATGCGTCTTCTGCGGCTTTTTCCATTCTGATCTTGCCTGTGAATTTTGGGAATCTAAGTGCTAATCCACTTCCTTGCCGTACGGAATTCTTTGCTGCTATGTGCACAGGGCTTAGCGTTATTTCAGACGCTACTATTTCTATTACTAGTTCTGGTTCAAACCATACATCTGGCTCCATTCCACTTTCGATTCTTGGATTTTTTTTGAGTGTAACTTTGTCTTGTAATATTTGATAAAACTGATCCAAATTTTCATCTGTAAAACCGGTTCCGACCTTGCATATGCTCTCAAACATGTCGCGGTCTTGATTATATGATGCCAAAAGCAAAGTTCCATATTTTCCAGTCCTCCTACCTTTGCCAAAAAACGCGCCAATCACAACCAGATCCAAACTGTCGCCAAGCTCATTCCTGTATTCGCGTTTTAACTTGAGCCAATTGTTACCTCTGGCGCCTGCCCGGTATGGGGCATCCAAAACTTTGAGCATCAATCCCTCACATCCAGCATTTATTCCGTTTTCCAAAAAGTCCTCTATCTCGTTTTCATTGTGGATGATTGTCTGAGTTACTATCTTGGTGTAATCGTCTTCACTTGTTATTTCCTCGAGTTTTTTTCGTCTTGTTTTGTATGGTTCATCTAGCAGATCTTTTCCGTTTAGGTACAAAACATCAAAAAGATTTACAGTAATTGGATATTTTTCCACGATTCTATCTATGTCATATTTGCGCCTACGGTGCATTAATTCCTGAAATGGAAGAAATTCCCCAGTGTTTTGGTTTATTGCTACTGCCTCTGCCTCTAGAATTACATCCGTTGTTTTCAGTGATTTTGGAATTTTTTCTAAAATATCTGGATAGTAACTGGTGATATTTTCTAGCCTTCTGGAATACAAGACTACTTTGTTGTCTTTGTAATGAATCTGAACTCGTTCCCCATCAAGCTTGTATTCCGCAGCAAATCCAATTCCTAACTTTTCAATTGCTTCTGTCTCTGATTTGACTCGTTCTGCAAGCATGGGCCTAATTGGACTGAAAACTTTGACATGAAAATCCTTCAACCCGTCTAATCCTTTTTGTGATATTGTTTCTGCAACAGATCCTAAATCGGATGTTACATTGTATGCAGCTTCTAACTTTCCTCTATTTTCTTTAGAGCCAGTAAATGATATTGCAAGTGAATCCATCACAGTATTGTCAGCTATTCCTAGTCGAAGTGTACCCATAGCTATTTTGAGTATGAATTTTGCCTCTTGAGGAGTTGCATCATTTAACAAGCTGGAAACATACTTCATTTTCATGTCTTGCGAGCGCTGCCCTTCAAGTTTGGCAATTTTGTATAGCGTTTCATAGACTCGTTCTGCAGTAATGTCTTGTGCCAAAAACGTAGTCTGTGTTTTCTGCTCTAGGATTTTTGCTGCGGCGCTTCCAAGATCGCCATCTTCGGCATAAACAGAGTTTATCTTTTTGATTGCAATTCCTGATGATTTTGCCAAAGCATGGATTGCAAGCTTTTCGGCCAATCCAAGCTCAATCCCTTCAAAGTCTGGGCGTAATTTGCCCTGAATCAAGTAAACAATCTTTGAGATTATTTCTGGCGGAGTTTTCTGGAATAGTTCCACAAGGTACTGAGTGAGTTCTAGTCTTTTTGTGGTAGAACTCATTTTTTCAAAAGTATCTGCAATCTCTGAAAACCGCATTGGATAGAGTTTTGCACTCTCAGATAAAAGCCCGACGTTTGACAATTACAAGTGGAGGTTTGCCTTTATCTTCATTCTGATTGTCTGGGCCTGATCATTTATGATTCGATTAAAATGAGAGACCTCATCATCATTTAAGAAACGTTTGTTTCTCTGCAAAAATCCATCAAAAAACACTCCGCTGACATATCCTACATACAATCCATAGGCAACATCAATCAATGATCCTTGCGGTGATGATGCCTTTACATGAGTCAAAACCATACTTGGATAATCTAGGACATATGTTATGGCGTCATTGAGATTTTTTTCTTCTATTACGTCTAGTGGCATTTTGATTAATTTTACTGATTTTTACTATTTAGGACTAGTGCTCAACTAATTTTAGATGTATCTGAAAATTGTTTTCTTGTCAGTATCCTTGGAATCTGCCACCATCGCAAAGTTAAACATTGGATAGTCAGCTTTGTACTGTTTCATAAATGACCACGCTACGTCGTGGTTTCTGAATTCCGTTCTTATTCCATCAATTTGGATCTGCTGGCTGTTGACATCAAACACGATAACACTGTATGATTTTGGCGTATTATGCGGTCTTGCTTTCATATACCAAGTAAATGCAAAAACCAGCACTATTCCAAATATCACCGCACTGCCCATCTCTTTGAAGAATCCCGTCACAGTATTTGGTATTATTTCGCCAAAAACCGTGATGAAGATGTTGGTTAAAATGCCGACCCCAAACAAAACTACCTCGTTTTTATTCGGCTTTGGCCTCATGACTAATAGTTCTTTACGTAGCACTTAACCTTATTGCTGATTATTTTTCTAATCTGGATCTTCGTATTTTTTATTGCCGCCGGATTTATTGGTGGATTCTATGGGCTTCATTTTCTTGTGCAGTCCTTCAATTACTGCCTTGTATCCTTCAGCATATTCTAACTCTGCTGGAACTAGAGTTGCAGGATGGATGAATCCCTGACTTCTCATTGCTAGTGCTTTTTGAGTAGCGATTGTTCTAACATAATCCCAGTCTGGCGTTGAGAATCCATCAAATGGACCGGTGAATTTACCGTCATGCATTGAAAAGACAAGTGCCTCTACTATTGGAATGCAAAAGTCAATTGATGCTGCAGTGTTTAGTTTTACTGGCATTAATGGCATGTTGTGGCTTCCGCGAGTGTTTCCTGCTACATAATGCGGGTTATTGAAAACACTGCCTAGTTCTTCTGTTGCTGGAAAGTTTTTCTGGGTTCTAACTAGTGCGATTGGATCGTCTTTTCCTACATACGTTCCTGCAATGTTGTGTAGTCTGTCTGTTGACAGGGATGCAATTGGCTCGCCAGTTTTTGTATATACTGAAGATATTACGTATCTGCCTGGATACATCAAGGCGGCTTCTAGAATTGGCTTGTCTTGCCATAACTCCAATTCTGCTATTGTGCCTTCTTCAACATCCATAATGTTGAATTTGACTCCAGCAGCAAGTGACTTGTTTACAATTAATCCAGTATTGGATAATGCGTCAACAAATAATCTGTAAAATGGATAGTTGAATGCGCCTGGCTCTGTTTTGTCTGCAGCTAAAACAGTAAATGCCTCATTTGGTCTTTCCTCAAATTCTAATTCTGCAACTCCCGGACCCATACCCTTGACGTTTCCCGAAAAAGAGTCCTTTAGCAAGTCTTGACCTGCACCGTACAACCCTTCTGATTTTGCAACCCTTGTGCCTTCCTCAAATGCCTTCCACGCCAAGCCGTGAATCTCGGAATTATCGGTACCTTTGGTATGTGACATTATAATGTGCACATCGTCACCGGAATATCCGATATAATGATCAAGTAAGAGGTTTCCTGCGCCTTTTATGGTTTTTCTAACAGCATCTAGCAATCCATCGCTTGGTCTTGTGTGGCCGCCAATTCCGCCAACATCAGCTTTGATTGCAGAAA
>JBJTCW010000102.1:0-5101 GCA_046092065.1 Candidatus Nitrosotenuis sp.
ACGGTAGACAGAATACTGAACACTGTACCGAATAATGGAGTCATTAAATTAATGACCCCCTCATGTGCGATATATACATTTCTCTGATACTCAGAGATTTATGATGATCGCTAAACGCTAGGGATGATTCAATAAAATGGAAAAAGAGAAGTAGGTTTATCCTCTTCCTTGAGCTGCATATCTTCCGGTTCTTGCTCTGAAGAAAAATGCCGCGGCAATTCCTCCAAAAACGGCCGCTGCAATTGCAGAGGCTCCCAAGACACCGTCAGCTGCTAGGTATGGAGTGCCAGAACCTGTTGATGGATTACTAGATGCAGAATCAACACGTGCTCTTTGAAGTTTTAGTGCTTCTTCGAGTGTGTTTTTGCCTGTCTTTCCATTCTCCTTGTCGACATTACCCATGTATTGGGCAAATGCTTGTTCTGTCATTCCCATTGAGATTACGGCTACAGCAAAGATTGCTGCTCCGAGTAGTGCTTTATTCATAGTGTTTACCTGTGTGTTGGGGGCTATGGTTTCTATTTAACTTTTTTCTAAACAACCATTTTTGAGATAAAGTTGTGGTAACGTTTATGTTAGTTCTAGGATCAAAGTCGGCATGGGACGTGTACATACTCATAGACATGGACAATCGCACTCTACAAGACCAATTACTAGTAGATCGCCATCATGGGTAACCACTAGCGCAAAAGAAGTAGAGGAATTAATCGTAAAATATGGCAAAGACGGCGTCCCAATGAGCCAAATAGGAATCAAGCTCAGAGATCAGCACGCCATTCCATTGGCGAAGATCATTACAAAAAAATCGGTCAAAAAGATTCTCGAGGAAAACAACGTAAAACAAGACCTTCCAGAAGACCTGAACAACATCGTCAAAAAGGCGATCAACTTGCAGAGACACCTCAAGAGCAACAACTCTGATAAGAGAAACGTTAGATCGCTTGAGCTGATAGAAGCAAAGGTCCACAGAATTGCAACATACTACAAAAGAATCGGAGCAATTCCGCAAAACTGGAAATATAAGTCAGTTGTAGCTCAACTGGAATAATGGGAAAAAATCTCGATCAGCATTTATCAAATTTTAGCGACAGAATTTTAGATCACATCAGAAGTGGTAAGGACATTTCTGTCACAACACACATTGACTGTGATGGACTGACATCTGGTGCAATCATCACAAAGGCTTTGATTCGTGCAGGAGCCAAGGTTACCACACGTACCACAAAAGAGATGAGTCAGAATGTGATCAAAAACATGCAGTCCGATTCTCGCGATTTTCACATAGTAACTGATCTTGGGGGTGGATTTGCAAAGCAGTTTGACGAGTCATTAGGTGAGAACTGGTTTGTCCTGGATCATCATGAAATCCTAGAAGAAGAGCACGACAATGACCGAGTCATCAATGCATGGAAATACGGAATTGATGGAGGGGTAGAGATTTGTGCTGGTGGCATGGCTTTTTTGGCGGCAAAAGCACTGGACAAAAGAAATGCAGATTTAGCTCCAGTTGCTGTCGTTTCTGCCCTTGGTGACAGGCAAGACCAAGGAGAGAGAAAATCATTTTTGGGTAAAAATGCCGAAATAGTTGAAGAGGCAAAAAGCTTCGGCAGACTCCAAGTTGATATGGATATGCTTTTGGTTGGGCGTGAAACCAGACCCCTAGTTGATGCTCTGGCATTCACATCGCAGCCGTTTATTGAAGGATTGACCTGGAATAGAGATGCTTGTCTTGCCCTTTTCAAGTCGGCGGGAATTGAGCTCAAAGATGGTGGAAGATGGCGAACTCCATCGGATCTCACAGATGACGAAAAACGCATTCTAATAGAGTCCATTACCAAATTTGCCAGCTCGCAAAATGCAAGCCAGATAATGGAGGAATTGATTGGTCATACCTACACGTTTCCAGCAGAAGAAAGGAGAAGCTTTTTGCGTGACGCCAGAGAGTTTTCCACGATGCTAAATTCTTGTGGAAGAATAGGAAGATCAGGTGTTGGAATTTCAATATGCATGGGAGACCGAAACAGGATGCTCAAAGAAGGGGAAAATATCTTACTGGAATACAGAAAACTGATCCGAGACTACATGAATATTTTGACAAACGAACGCTGGAGAATCAGCGATTCTGCAAGATGCGTAATGGTAAACGCAGAGGGAGTAGTTCCTGAGACTATGACTGGTACAATATCATCACTGCTTGCAGGATCTCCAAAAAATGCAGGTAAAATCATCATACTTCGAACAAATGGTGAGGAAAACACCATCAAGTTTTCATCACGCAAATCAATTGGCTGCAAAACAGACGTCAACCTTTCTTCTCTGATGAAATCAGGTGCGGAAAAGTTCAATGGTATCGGCGGAGGTCACGATGCAGCAGCTGGTGCAAAGATAACCAAGGACAAGCTTGATGGGTTTTTGGATTACCTAGAAGATAGTGTAAATGGAAACAACAATCAAAATAGCAATTGAGCACCTAACCAAGAAAAAGGCTGATGCAATAATGGCTGCGCTAGAGCCAGACAATGTCGATTTCCCAAAGGGATTGTCATTTGAGATAGAAAATCTTGATAACGCACTTGTTTTTAATTTCCACAGTACAGGCAACATGAAAACACTTACTGCAACAATAGACGAGGTTTTAGCCCATGTGTCCATGGCGATAAAGGTGATGGAATAATGTTAGACCCAAAACTAGTCAAAGAAAAACCCGAAGTAGTTCGCAAGATGCTTGCAGACAGGCATGTCCAGTTTGATTTTGACTTGCTTCTTTCTTTGGATAGCAAAAGGCGAGAACTAATCGTAAAAACGGACGATCTTCGCAAGCTCAAAAACAAGATGGGCCTAGATGTTGCTGCTAAGAAAAAGGCAGGGCAAAGTGCCGACTCTGTTATTGCGGAAATGCAAAAAGTATCTCAAGAACTGCAGACATTAGAGGCAGACCAGATCAAAGTTGGTGCAGATTATGATAGACTAGCAATGACAATGCCAAATCTAATTCATGAGTCGGTACCAATAGGAGTAGACGACTCTGCAAATGTTGTAATTCGAAGTTGGGGAACAATTCCAAAATTTGATTTTAAGATCAAAGATCACATTGACATTTCCCATGAGTTAGGCCTAGTGGATTTGGAAAGAGCTGCAAAAACAGCCGGTGCTAGATTTTATTATTTGAGAAATGATTTGGTGAGACTAAACCAAGCGTTAATTCACTTTGCCTTGGATTTTTTGGCAGAAAAACAATACGGACTGATTCAGCCACCTTACATGATTAATCGAAGCTCCATGGAAGGCGCAATAATTGCAGATGACTTTGAAAGTGTTATCTACAAAGTTCAAGATGAGGATTTGTTTTTGATTGGTACATCAGAGCATTCTATTGCTGCAATGCATGCAGACGAAATTCTGGAAGGAAAAGACTTGCCAATTAGATATGCCGGCGTTAGTCCCTGCTTTAGAAAAGAAGCAGGAGCTCACGGAAGAGACCAAAAGGGAATTTTCAGGGTTCACCAGTTTGAAAAAGTAGAGCAATATGTCTTTGCAAGACCCGAAGAATCCTGGAAGGAGCACGAAAAAATGCTCACAGTTGCAGAAGAGTTTTACCAGAAATTAGAGATCCCATACAAAGTTATGCTGTTGTCTAGCGGAGACCTTGGCAAGGTTTCTGCAAAAACATACGATATTGAGGCCTGGATGGCAGGACAAAACTCGTATCGCGAGATTGTGTCGTGTTCAAATTGCCTTGACTTTCAGACAAGACGGCTAAAGATTAGATTCCGGGACAAAAGCAACGAACAGACACAATATTTGCACTCTTTGAACAGCACACTTGTTGCTACAACCCGAACTTTGGTAGCTATAATGGAAAATTTCCAGACTCAAGATGGACACATCAATGTCCCCAAGCCTTTGCAAAAGTATCTCGGATCAAGCACGATCTAGTTAGTACAATTATATTTTGGGTTCAGAGTCGCTTAATAATTGGCTCGTAGAAAGGGTGGAAAAGTAAAGGACAAGTGGCGTGAGAAAAAATGGGTCACAGTTATTGCCCCAGAATCATTCAACAATGCACCACTTGCATACATACCAATTACTGATGACCAAAAAGCAATTGGACGTGTTATCGAGGTAACATTGTTCGATATTCTAAAAGGCGATCCATCACAATACCAGTACAAGATTTACTTCCAAATTGCCAAAGTAGAAGGCGATAAGGCATATGCAATATTCAAGAGATACGAATATGCGAAAGAATTCCTTAGAAGTCTCATTCGACGAGGATCTAGCAAAGTTAACTTTGTTATCAATGTAAAAACAAAGGACAACTACCTATTCAGACTCAAAGTAATTGCTCTAACACACAAAAAACTCAACACATCACGCAAGCATGCACTAAGATTGATTGCAAAAGATGTGATGACAAAAACAATTCCAGAAATGACTATTGATCAATTTGTCCAAGCAACATGTTATGGAAAGATAAACTCTGACATCATGGCAGCGGCAAAGAAAGTAATTCGCATGAGACATGTTGGTCTAGAAAAAGTAAAGCTCATCAGAACAGCAGAAGCACAAGTCACACTACTAGAAGCATAATCGAATGGAAAAAAAGCTTGAAGTAGAAATTCAAGTTATTATTCACGCAACCGAAGACTCGCAGAAAATATTTGATTCATTCAAGGAAATATTTGATCTAGAACAAGATGACTTCACAATACAAAACTTGCAAGGCCATTACGACAATCCACTTGCTTTGGTTCATGGAAAAATAAAAAAGAAAAAGGCTTCAAGCTTTGTGAAGAAACTAGTTGCTAGCATTCCAAAAAAAGACATTGATGAAATTGTTGAGGATTTGGAAAACAGATGTGACAGCTCCGGACTATACATGAGGATTTCAAAGCAGTCCATGATGCAAGAAAAAATTGAACCTGCTGCAGATGATCCAATAAAACTAAAAATCTACACGCCAATATACTCACAAAAAGACATCATCAGGACTTATTTTGAAATCCTCACAAGCACAATTTAATATCATTTAGAGTAGTATATGGTTGGGAATGAAGAGCTAACAAGCCGCTCCAGTCTGAGCAATACGCAAGCTGTGAAG
>JBJTCW010000103.1:0-13664 GCA_046092065.1 Candidatus Nitrosotenuis sp.
AGGCAATGGCTTCTGTCAAAAACATCATTGGTGTTGCATCCGGCAAAGGCGGCGTAGGAAAATCAACAGTATCATTAAACCTGGCATTGGCACTTGCACAGTCTGGCGCCAAAGTCGGACTGCTTGATGCAGATATCTATGGACCAAGCATTCCATTGATGCTTGGAATGCAAAAAGCATTCATGGAAGTGGACAACAACAAGCTCCAGCCAGCAGAGATGGATGGACTCAAGGTGGTGTCATTTGGTTTCTTTGCAGAGCAAGCTCACCAAGCGGCAATATATCGAGGCCCAATCATTTCTGGTATTCTAAAACAGTTCCTAGTTGATACAAACTGGTCAAATCTTGATTATCTTATTGTAGACCTGCCTCCTGGAACGGGTGACATACCATTAACACTTGCACAAACAATTCCAATCACTGGAATACTGGTAGTTACAACACCGCAAGACGTTGCATCAAATGTCGCAACAAAGGCAATTGGAATGTTCAACAAGCTAAACGTACCAATTATAGGAGTAATAGAAAACATGAGTTATTTCATTTGCCCAAAATGCTCCGACAAGCACTATGTCTTTGGTGAAGGCGGAGCAAAAAGAATCAGCGAGCAATTTACAATTCCATTCCTTGGAGAAATCCCTCTCAACTCTGGTATAATGGAAGGCTCGGATAAGGGCAAGCCAATCATTCTGTCGCATCCAACATCGCCTTCAGCTGAGGCAATTCGAGTGTCTGCAAAAAACGTCGCAGCCCAATGTAGTATTTTGGCAGCCAAGCTAAAAGAAGAAATGCAAGGCACGGCTGCACAATAATCATTGAGATTACCTGATTCCTTACGAGACGAGCTGAAAATTCCATTAGGTGTTTTACTCAAGGATACATCAAAGGAAAACGTCTCAAAACACATTCCAAAAAATTCCTACATCATCACAGTTGGCGATGCCACCACAGAAAAAATGCTAGACTTTGGCTATACACCATCACTGCAAATAGTGGATGGATTTGAAAAAAGAGGAAAAAGAGTCCCACCATCAAGCAATGCAACCAAGATGCATTGTGATAATCCAGCAGCTCAGATAACAGACCAAAGCATTGACGCCATAAAACAAGCATTTGCTGTAAAACCCCCGGTGCAAATTCTGGTAAATGGTGAAGAAGACTTGCTTGTGATTCCAGTCTGTATTTTTGCCCCAGAAAATTCTCTGGTATTGTATGGCCAGCCAAACGAAGGTCTTGTAATAGTTACAATAACACAAGAAATTAGAAATAAAACACAAAATCTACTGAATCGTATGATCTAGGGGTATGATGAGACGGTGGCTGTATGATTTATGATTACACACTAAAAACTCTGACCCTTTAATCTCAAAGTATAGATTCTGCCTGTTCTGCGGTAATATTGTGACAAAAAATTTCTGGCACGACATTGAAACCGGAATAGACATTCCTGAAATAATCAATGTTGTAGTGGAAATTCCAAAAGGCTCGCAAAACAAGTACGAATACGACAAAAAGCACAACATGATGAAGCTGGACCGTGTTTTGTTCTCACCGTTTCACTATCCGGGAGACTATGGAATCATACCTCAAACGCTATACGACGATGGCGACCCATTAGATGCACTGGTGCTAGTTACAAATCCGACATATCCTGGTATATTGATAGAGTGCAGGCCAATAGGCCTGCTAAAGATAAAGGACCAGGGACAATCAGACGACAAAGTCATCTGCGTTTCCACAACCGATCCTAGATATCTTAACACCAAGGACATTGCCGACATTGAAGAGCACCACCTCAAGGAGATGGCACACTTTTTCCAAGTGTACAAGGACTTGGAAGGAAAAAAAGTCGAGGTGCTGGGCTGGGAATCTGCAGATGTTGCCAAGACAGCAATCATCGAATCCGTAAAAAACTACAAAAAAGTCCTATCAAAGTACTAAGATCTTTACATTAGATCTGCACAAGAATTGACATTATGTAATTTAGATTCAAACCAAAAATCCTATCATGCATCTGGATGATGATCTACGATTAAGTATTTTAGAAAAATCCGGAGTCTTTTCCGCAAGACTGTCAATATCCGAACCAAAGGTGCTGATGACATCAAAAGAAGTGCTGGAAATGCCAAAAGAGATGACTATGGGGCGAAGAACCACTGCCTACAAGTATTATGGAGTATCGTACATGCAACACAGTCTTGTCTTTATCAATGTCAAAAAGATCCCAAATGATAAAGTGCTAGATGACACAATAGCGCATGAGCTTGTCCATCAAAGGTTTCCATATCTATCACATGGAAAGCGATTCAACAAGCTGGTCCGCCAAGTCCTAAAAGGCAAAACTTTTCCGCCGTACAAAAAGCGCAAATCCTAGATTTATATGCCGTATTTTTAGGCAGGCAGTTATATCATGGAGATTCCATCCCAGTTTCTAATTCCTATAATAGCATCAATTGCGTCATTTGCAGTAGCTGCCTTTTACACAATGTGGGTCCTAAAGCAAAACCCGGGAACAAAGCAAATGACAGATATCTCAGATGCAGTCAAAGTCGGGGCTGCGGCATTTCTAAGACGCGAACTCAAAATTATTATTCCAATAGCAATCGGATTATCATTTGTAATAGGATTCTTTTTCCATGGTTCCAACGGCATAGCATTTGCAGTGGGCGCGGCACTTTCTGCAGTCTCTGGTATAATCTCGCTAAAAATCACAGTCAAGGCAGCAGTCAGGTCTGCAAACGCAACTCACAGCGGTCTTGGCAAGACATTTGCTTTAGCATTTAGAGGTGGAGCAACTGTAGGCCTTGTAGTTCCAGCAATGGCGCTAATGGCCTTGGCAATTCTATTCATGGTATTTCCAGACCCAATCACTATAGCAGGTGTAGGTATTGGAGCCAGCCTTATTGCATTATTCATCAGAATCGGCGGTGGAATCTTTACCAAAGCAGCAGACATGGGTGCAGACCTGGTAGGCAAAGTAGAGGCAAACATTCCAGAAGACGACCCAAGAAACCCAGCTACAATAGCTGACAACGTAGGTGATAACGTTGGAGATGCAGCCGGCATGGGCTCTGATGTATACGAATCTTACATCGTTACAGTTCTGGCATCCATTCTGATTGGCGCACTAATTGGCTTGCCAAAAATTATGACTTATCCAATTTTGATTGGTGCAGCAGGAATGATTGCATCTATCATTGGCACTGCAACAATTGGCTCAAAGACCAAAGACGATGTTATGAAGCCGCTTAATCGGTCATTCTATATTTCTGCGGCAATCGCAATTGGGCTAAACTATGTATTCACTACAATGTTTTTGGGCAACGACAAACTGTCATACGCGTTATTTGGCTGCACAGTCGTAGGCGTAATTTTGGTGCCAGTAATCCAAAGAATCACCGACAATTATACCAACTACAAGTACAAACCAGTCAGAGAGATTACTGACTCTGCAAAGTGGGGCTATGCATCACTGACACTAATGGGAATAATCAAAGGAATGCAGTCGACCGGTCCATTCATGATTGCACTAGTTGTTGCTATTGTAATTTCATTCTCCGTAGGATCATCTGCCGCACCGGATCCATCACAAGCATTGCTCTATGGAATCTTTGGAACATCACTTACTGCAATGGCAATGCTAAGCTTGGCAGGTATTGTACTATCAATTGACGCGTTTGGTCCTATCTCTGATAATGCAGGCGGAATTGTAGAGATGACTGGAATGGGAGAAGAAAACAGAAAGATTACAGACCAAATCGACGCAGTAGGAAATACCACTAAAGCAGTTACCAAAGGATTTGCAATTGCAAGCGCAGGTCTTGCGGCACTTGCAATGATTCAGGCATTCCAGTATGAGGCAGCCAAGGTCTTTGCACATGCATTTGATTATGGTCTCTCAAACCCAGCAGTAGTTATCGGATTACTCGTTGGCGGTCTAATCCCATTTATCATAACGGGTCAGCTTATCAGCGGAGTATCTCGCGCAGCATCAAAAATGGTCGACGAGGTCAGACGCCAGTTCAAAGCAGATCCTGAAATTCTCACAGGCAAATCAAAGCCAGACTATGCAAAATGCGTAGACATTGCTACAGTTGCTTCATTGCGAGAGCTATGGAAGTCAGCATCCATTGCAATTGCAGCACCAATTGTTCTTGGAATCATATTAGGTCCACCTGCAGTCGCAGGATTGCTCATGGGAGCAGTAGTGACTGGAATATTCCTAGCATACCACCTGGCAAACACAGGCGGTGCATGGGATAATGCCAAAAAGCTTGTCGAAATGCAGGGACGAAAAGGCAGCGAAGAGCACAAAGTCGCAGTGGTCGGAGATATCATCGGCGACCCATACAAAGACACAGCAGGTCCGGCACTAAACACAGTAATCAAATTGCTAAACACAGTGGCAATTGTCTTTGTTGCAGCATTTATTGCAATACTGACACTCTAGTTTTTCATAGCCCACTTTACCAAAGCAGAGCTAGCAACAATCAACTCTATTCCGTTTTGGGTTATTTGGTATTCGACTTTGTATGGGGGAGACTTGCCGTATTTTGTGCGTTTTACTAGGCCTTGTTTTTGTAATGTAGAAAGAACACTGGATAACGTAGACGGGGATATTCCCTCAAATGTATCTCGCATCTCGTTGTAGCGCATTTTTTTGTGCACCCGGAGCTCCCAGAGAACCTGAAGATTCCACTTGCCTGCGCAAAATTTAGAGATTCTGGCAATGTATGGGCTTGCATATCCTGTATTATCCATGGTGCACCTTTGAGTATGGCGATTTTAAACCGACTGGTAGAATTCTAAAACCAGAATCTTTTGTAATTTTTTGTATACTGATCACATTGTACCATAAGAGAAATTCTATTAGTTTTATTGTTTGTTTATTCTAAAAAATCGCTAACAGTACTATATGAACATCATATACATTTGCGCATTTTGGGCGTGTTTTTTGTACAGAGATAAAGTGCGATGTTGGTAGCTTCGACTCTTTGAAGCTGCTATCTTAAATAACTTTTCATAAACTAAATATCGTTGGCAAAGAAAAGGATCACCTTCACATTGGACGAAGATTATGACAAAAAAATCCGTGCACTACAGGTGAAATTGATCTCAGAAACAAACCATGGTTGGAGCTATTCAGCTGTACTATCAGAGATAATAGATGAAGGCCTCAAGACCTTGTCTACAAAGAAAATTATCAAAAAATAATATTATTCTACAACTCGAGTCATGTCGAGCTCATCTATTTGGGATTTTATTGCCTTGCTTAGCGAGTCTTTGTGCTCAGGACAGAACCAGAAATAACCATCAATCGTTTCAAAACAGCCACAAATCCATTGTGTTTTCTTGTCTCCTTCCACTGTCATTTTGTGGTATTTTGGCTCTGACATTATACCGTGTAAAAGTAATTTGGGATTAAAAGGTAATTAAAAATTAAAAAAAAGGCTTATGGACAGCCTTCCATCTTTTGGATGAAGAATCCATTTGATTTGATTGCATCTTCAACTGGCTTTGGTGCACCTTGTGAGTGGCAGAACTGACATTCTTCGGTTGTAACCTTGGAATCTCCTTCGCCGACGCTCTTTAGCCATTGTTTTGCATATTCGATTGCCTTTCCATGGTCTTTTTCTGATGTGATAACATCAAAGTGCATGGTGTGGCCATCTTGTGCTTCTACGTATGTATCGTAGACGTGTATTTCCATCATGTTTTGTTTAGAAAAAAAGGGATATTTAATTCAAGGATGGCTTGTGTGTAATTGAAGCACCAAATTCTGGTCAAAATTTCAACTCATTCTATAACATTAGAATTAGATGATTCTCTGGCACCAAAAACAGTATCTGCATTTTTATCAAAACTACCGTTTTCACTCAAGGCAAACATTTGGGGCAAGGAAATCTATACAGATCCTGCGCCGTTTTCTGTACAAACTGAAAATGCCAAAGGTATGGTAGAATTGTTTGATGTTGCATTTTGGCCTCCAGGAAATGCGATTTGTCTTTTTTATGGACCAACACTGCTTGGTACCAAAGGCCAGATCAAACCGTATTCTCCAGTAAATGTGATTGGAAAAATTATGCAACCCGATGATACAATTTTATCAAAAATCAATGATGAGAAAATTACTTTTACAAAAGCTTGATTGAAACTGGCATCATTTCTGATTCCAATGTGAATGCATTGAGTGTGTCCTGCACATTAGAGTAGATTATCCACACTACTGGGTTTATTGTCATGAATTTTCTGTCTGTACTAGATGGGGTTGCCTCTGAATGCGGATGAGAATGAAATATCCCAATTACATCCAGGCCATTTTTTTCCGCCTCTTGGTATCCAGATAACAATTCCTCATTAGATATGACAAAGTTCACTGGCGAGTCCTCGATGTTTTTTGTCAGATAGACTTGCTGTATGGTGGATGTTTCAGATTCTTCTTTGCCAAACAACAAGGCGCAAGACTCTGCAGGCGCGCACTTTTTTGCATGGTCTAGCAGAACTTGTTTTTGGGCTTGAGTTAGGATTATTGTTTTTTGCAAGCTAACCTACGATGACTTGGCCTTTCATCCATGGGTGCAAAGTGCACATGTAATCAAAAGTTCCTGCCTCTGAAAAGACTTGGGAATATTCTGTATTTGCTGCAAGTAATCCTGTGTTGAACTTTTCATTTGTCTCTGTTGCAGTATGTGCCGCGGTATCTGCATTCTTCCATGTTATGGTTCCGCCAACTGTAACGTGTGCAACAGTTGGATTGTAGCACTGATTAACACAATTCATATCTGATACTGCACCTTTTGGAATCTCAACTAATACGGACTCTGATGCCTCTGCTATCTCTACTGGTGTTTCTGCAGGGGCCTCTTCTGCTGGCGTCTCTGGTGTTGCCTCTTGTTCTGTTGCTTCTACTGGAACCTCTACTGGTGCTGGTTCTTCTGGTGGAACAGAGTTTGGATCAGTTGCAGTTGCACCTTCTGCGAGTCTTTGTCCTGAAGAATCTACCAATTCAAATGATGCACTCATCCATGGGTGGAAGCTGCATGCATAATCGTATTTACCTAAATCTAATTTTGATGTGTCTAGTTTGTAGGATGCTCCGGCCTCGATTGTGCTGGAATCAAATGATTTTCCGTCTGAACTAGTTGATGTGTGCATTGCAGTATCGTCGTTTGTCCAAACAATGACGTTTCCTTTTGTTATTTGGGTATTGTCTGGATTATAGTCTGGGTTTCCCTGTGTTGCAGAGTCTTTGAGAATAGAGATTGATGTTTCTGGGGCTGCTGGTGTTGCAGGGACTTCTCCTCCAAATACAACGCTTGCATTCATCCATGGGTGGAACAAGCAAGTATACTCGTATGTTCCATCTTTTAGCTTGGATGTGTCTAGGAGATATTTCTCTCCAGGAGCAATTGAATTAGAGTTGAATGTGTCTCCACCGTCAGCTGAGCTTGTTGCAGTGTGGGCTACAGTATCGTAGTTTATCCATTCAATGTTGTTGCCCTTTGGAACCTGAGCTACATCTGGCTCATAGTCTGGATTTCCTGCAGCTGCTCCAGAATCCTTGAGAATCGATATGGAAGTCACTGGTGCAGTTGGTGCTGCTTTGACCTCTTCTTCTGGTTCTGGTGGTGGAATCAGATACTGGGTTGGTCCGTACACTCCAAATCCTACATAAGCTGCAATTGCAGCGCCTGTGGCTAGTATGAATATTATTCCGACCGGCTTGGCATATTGCGGTACTTTCAAGAACATGTATGCCATTACTATTGACGGAATTGCGACAATTAGCATGACTCCTGCAAATGTTGGCAAAGTCGAAATCGTGGTTCCCACAATTGCGACAATTCCAAATGAAAATGCAATACCCAAAATAACCAAAGTCGTAGCCTTGGCCCTGTTACTGGTGGAAACTCCACCATCCAAAATTCCTGCAGCCAAAAATATCATACCTATGAACATTGTAAGACCTGTCAGCGCATGCATTCCGTCGATAAAGGTGTGTGCTATTCCAGCATAAGATATGGTGACTCCAGCTAGTCCAATAGAAGTAAGCCCCATTCCCGGCATCATGAGGTCCCAATTACTCATTTGTGCTTGATGCCTAAAGTCAGGTACTTATTCCTTTTGTAGTTGGAGCTCGTCGAAGAAATTAAATGCCTAGCTGGGCGCTTTTTAGTGAGTTTGGCAGCAAAAGAACTACTCGAAGTATCAAAGCCAAGAATTGTGGTCTTGCTAGTTATCACAGCGGTAACATCAATGTATGCCGCATCCAAGCTAGTCCCAAACACTCCAGAACTTGATCCGATCGGACTATTCCATATCATAATTGCTGGTGCATTGGCATCTGCCGGCTCTAGTGCATTGAACCATTACTATGATAGAGATATTGATCCATTGATGAAGCGAACCAGCACAAGACCGATCCCGGCTGGAAAGATAAAGGCGCAAACCGTTTTGATATATGGATTGGCAGTAAGTGTCGCATCTGTCATATATGCATATTTTACACTAAACTGGGTCTCTACATTTTTCATAGGACTTGGAATATTCTTTTATGTTATAATCTACACCGTCTGGCTCAAACGGGCAAACTCGTCCAATATTGTAATTGGTGGATTTGCTGGAAGCGCAGCTGCCATGGCTGGCTGGACTGCAGCTACTGGATTTGTAGCGCCATTTGGAATTGACCTGCTTGGATTCTTGGTAGGATTTTTGGTATTTGTGTGGACACCGTCGCATTTCTGGTGCCTTGCAATGAAAATCAAAGACGACTATGCAGAAGCCAAAGTCCCAATGCTACCTGTACTAATTGGAATGCAAAGAACTTCAAAGTATATTCTGATCAACACTGCAATTTTACTTCCGTATTCATTGATGCTGTATGCATTTGGAATGGGAATTGTGTATACTGTAATTGCTGCAGCAAGTGGCGGACTGATGCTTGTATATCATTATAAACTGACAAAAAACCCGACATCGGAATTTGCATGGAAGGCATACAAGGTCACTGCACCCTATCTGACAATAATCTTTGTAGCTGTAGCACTAGATGCAGCGTTTCACTTTAGATTTTAGGAATCCTCAACGCCGGGAAAAGAAGCCTCGTAATCCTTTTCCATCATTTCCTTGTTTTGCTCTTCGTATTCGTCTTCTTCTGCTTCTTGTATTGTGACTTCAACGCGCCTTGTGTCCTTTGTTAACCATGATACCTTGATGAGGCCCATGATTTCCAAGTCCAGCAAAATCTTGTTGAACTTGTCTTCTGCTAGTGGGTGACCTGCCTTGGTCAGTGCCTTGGTAAGGTCCACATCTGTAATTGATGTTACGTCCTTGATTTTTTCATATACGATATTTTTGATTGGAAAGTCTGCCATTATCCGTAAAACGCCTTGTCTATTGATTTTGGAACTACATTAGAAATAGTTTCCCTTATTGCCATATACCACTGGTCGACTTCTTTTGTGATTGATGGTCGTATCTTTTTGAGTGCGGCTGCAAAGTCTGCACTGTCTATTTTTTCGGCATTATTTTGCATTGCATGCACTCCTGCCTCTCTACACAAAGCAGACAAGTCAGCACCGGTATAGTTCTGAGTCGATACTGAGATTTCTTCAAGGTTAACTTTTTCCGATAATGGCATCTTTGCGGTGAGAATTTTGATTATCTCCAGTCTTCCCTTTTCGTCTGGTTGTTGCACATATAGCACTGGTTCCAGTCTGCCAGGTCTGAGAAGTGAGCTGTCCAAAAGGTCCGGCCTGTTTGTTATACCAATTACTATAACTCGTGATGGTCCGCTTTCCTCCATTTCCGTTAGGAGCTGACTCAGTATTGTTTGGCCTAGTCCTGCCTCTTCGCCTGACTTTATTCTGGCAAGCGAGTCCATTTCATCAAATATTATGATACATGGCGCAGATGTCTTTGCCTTTCTGAATATTTCGCGAATTGCCTTTTCGGATTCCCCGACCCACTTTGATAAAATCTCTGGGCCTCGAACCAGGATCATATTGCCTCCGCTTTCAGTAGCTACTGCCCTTGCAAGTAGAGTCTTGCCACATCCTGGCGGACCATACAACAAAATTCCGCGCGGTGGCTTGATTCCCATGTTGTAGAATTTTTGCGGCTCTTTTAGCGCAACGATGATGTTTTCTTGGAGTGATTTTTTGACTTCCTCCAGTCCACCTACATTGGTCCAAAAGACCTTTGGTCGCTCTACATAGAATTCACGCATCGCAGTTGGCACTACTTCGTGTAATGCATCGTAAAAGTCAGTTAGTCCTATTTCCATTGATTGCAGTATTTCTGCAGAGATCTTTTCTGTTTCCAGATCGATTTCTGGCAAGAATCTTCTGATTGCCTTTAGCGCTGCCTCTCTGCACAAGGACTTGATGTCGGCGCCTGTATATCCGTGCAATTCAGCAGCCAGTCTTCTTAGCTCCACTTCATCAGAAATTGGCATGCCTCTGGAGTGGATTTGCAAAATCTCTAGTCTACCATCCACGTTTGGAACAGATACCTCGATTTCTCTGTCAAATCTTCCAGGTCTTCTCAGTGCTGGGTCTACAGAGTCTGGCCTGTTTGTTGCGCCTAGCACAATGACATTGCCTCTGTCTGTTAGGCCATCCATTAATGCAAGCAATTGCGCGACCACTCTTTTTTCTACATCACCGTATGCTTCCTCTCTTTTTGGAGCAATGGCGTCTATTTCATCAATGAATATGATACTTGGAGAATTGTCTTTGGCCTCTTTGAAAATGTCTCGAAGCTTTGCCTCTGTTTCTCCGTAATACTTGTTCATAATTTCTGGGCCGTTAATCGAATACATGTTTGCCTCGGATTCCGATGCCAAGACTTTGGCAATCAATGTCTTGCCACATCCTGGCGGACCATACAACAAAATTCCACTGTGAGGTTCTATTCCTAGTCTGTCAAAGATTTCTGGATGCCTTAATGGAAGCTCGGCAATTTCTCTCATTATTTTTATTTCGTTTTTTAGTCCGCCGACTTCGTCGTATGTTATTCGGACCTTTTTGTCGATTGCTTTTTCTGCAGATATTGCAAAGTCAGTTGTCTTGTCTATTGTTACTATTCCCTTTGGTGCAATCTTGCTGATTTTGAAATCCATTGGGTTGCCCAAGATCATTACAGATATTTCATCACCTTGGCAGAACGGCAATCCTTTGAGCCTGTTCTTGACAAAGTCTGTGAATTCCTTATCTACAGTTACAACATCTGATACTGGTGTTAACACAATTGATTTTGCTATTTTTGCGGATATTTTTTTTAACTTGATGATATCGTTTAGTGCGCTGCCAATGTTTTTTCTTGTCTGACCATCAACACGTACTAGGTCTGGGAATTTATCGTCTTCATCTGTTGGCCAAGCAACTGCGCAGCTTGTCTTTTTGCCAGTGATTTCTATGATATCGCCAGGATTTACTTTGAGAAAGTCCATTGCGTCTGGGCCGATTCGTGCTCTTTTCTTGCCGACATCTCTCTGCTTTGCCTCGCCTACTCGCATTTGCAGAGGTTCGTCTTTTTTAGCCACTAGATCACTTCACATCTACTGATTTGCGACTCATGTTGAGGACTTCGAATTCGCTTACTCCTGCAACTGATCGGATGGCGTTCTCTAATAGATCCATCTGTCCTTCCTTGTCATCTAAATCGAACTCTGCTTTTAGAAAGAATAGGCCAAAAGCAAGAGGCTCTTTAGTGTATTTTCCCATAGCAATGCCGCCTGTAAGTTTTGCCGAGATGTTTTTTGCCAGATCGTCCAGATTGACTTCAGTTCCCTCTGGAAGAATCTTGGTAATCAAAAGTAGTCGAGCCATGTTCTATGGTCCTGAAAACTTGCAAGATGGGCATGTGTATGTTCTTGCTGCTTCTCTGCAACTTTGGCATCGCCATGTCAGGATTGCACCGCATTCTGGGCACATGAACTTGACACATTTGTCGTTTGGCATGATGTGTTTGTTACAGCAACTGCAGACTGGAAGAGTCAGTGATGTTGACATGTAGCTGTCTCTTTTTGGAGTCCATTTATAGCTTACCTATAATTTTGAGGACTAGCCTAGCAACTTGCGTATTTCTCCACCAAAGATGCTCTGGGCTATTTTGAGCGATCCTTTGAGGCCAAGCATTTTCACAATTGCAGTAGTATGAAAATCAAAGTCGTCATTGTCCGACATGTCTTTTAGCATTTCTGGAGTGATTGCAGAAAATATTGTATCTATGGTTTTGTTGTCCAGTCTTTCCAGCATTTTTCTTGCAAATAATTGCTTTTCAAATTCTTTTCCGAATTTTTGACTCCACTGGGTTTGGTATGACTCTAGGTCTTTGCTATTTTTTGATTCCAAATAATTTGATATTGCCTTTCCTGCCAAGACTCCGCCTACTCCACAGGAATAGATTCCGCCAGCAGTGGTTGGCTTTGCTTGGCCTGCAGCGTCGCCAACTATGACAGTGTTTTCTTCCACGAAATTATCCAGAGGACCGTTTACCCATATTGGAGCAAAGACCTTGCGAATTGTCGAGTGCTTTCCCTTTGATTCCAGGTATTTTTCAATAGCAGAAACTGGATTGATTCCCTTTCCAGCAACTCCTACCTTTCCCACTCCATTTCCGGCAGGAATAACCCATGCAAAGAATCCTGGATATTTTTGCATGTCAAAGTCTACTTCGACTAGGCCTTTTTGGATCCAGTCTGCATAGATTTCATATTGTGCTGATTGTAATGTGCCGGTTCGGTCGCGGTTTATTATGGATGCAATGCCACGTGCATCAACTAGAATTTTGCAGTCAATAATTCCAGTACTGGTGTTTGCTTTGCCGTCTTTGAATTCCTTGAGTGATGTCTTGACTCGAATTTCAGCTCCATTTTTTTGCGCCTGGTGAGCTATCTGCTTGTCGAGCTCTCGGCGGTTTATGACTATGACGTTTTGCTTTTTTGCATCCAAGTCTAGGACTTTTCCGCCAGGAGATGTGAGCCGTGCCTTTTGGATTGGCGAGTCTAGTGTTTTCGTGGATGGTATTATTCCCAAGTCCTGCAAGCCTGATGCCGAAACTAATCCACCACAGTGCTCAGGGGTGCCTATCTCAAAGTCTTCTTCTAAAACCAGAACCGAATGGCCAGATTTGGCTATCTCTCTTGCGCAAAATAGGCCTGCGACACTTGCACCGGCAATAACTACATCGTATGACATTTTGATGGTTTTTGGATTGCTTGGCTTTAATTCATTTCGAAATTGCAAAGTTTTTCAATGTGATACAAGAACAAATTTCATGGGTTCCATAAAGCAGGTAATCATAGTTAGAACAGACCTTGGGATGGGTAAAGGCAAGATTGCCGCTCAAGTTGGTCATGCATGTGTACTGGGCGCAGAAAACGTCCGCAAGTCAAACCCGGAATGGTTTTCAAAATGGTGGGAAGGCCAGGCAAAAATTGTGCTAAAGGTAAATTCCGAGTCCGAGCTTGAATCCATAAAAAGAGATGCGATTGATCTTGGTTTGCCATGGTCCCAAGTAACAGATGCAGGCCATACACAAATAGCGCCTGGAACATTTACTTGCCTTTCAATTGGTCCTGCTCCTGAAGACTTGATTGACAAAATCACGGACGAGCTAAAACTACTGTAATCCCCAGAATAGATATAATGCGGTGAGAA
>JBJTCW010000104.1:0-2253 GCA_046092065.1 Candidatus Nitrosotenuis sp.
GGTTTTTACAATAGTATAGGGCGATGACGTAGAGTTAGAGAAATGAATCAATTATGATTGGATTTAGCGAATCGGAGCCCAACACTTGAATTTGGAATATCACTTTAATACATTACAGCAATATTTCATCCGTGAACAAAAAGATCATAATCGGAATCATTATTTCATTAGCGGTTCCAGCTATTGTCTATGCGGCATCTCCATTATTCTTCAATGTAGTGACAGATGAGCCGTTACCCCAAATTACAACCGGCTCAGCAAATACTCTACAAGAACCTCAAACTCTGGCATCCGGACGATTCACAGGAGTTAATGATGGAATTCATAATGCTCAAGGCCAGGCAAATCTAATCAAACTAGATGGCAAGCAATTGCTCAGGCTAGAGGATTTCAAGGCAACAAATGGGCCAGACCTGCATGTGTATCTAGCAACTGATACCACTGCGCAAGACTATGTGGATTTGGGCAAACTAAAGGCAAACATTGGAAACCAAAATTATGAAATCCCAGAAGGAACTGATCTGGCAAAATATGATACCGCACTTGTCTGGTGCAAGCAATTCTCAGTATTGTTTGGCTCTGCAGAGATAAAATGAGGCGCTGAGCTTGCCATTAGGAAAGGTAAACCTGGCACAAATGGCAGCACTTTGCTCAGCCTAATTCTATACCAAGACTATTTTATTTGAAAAAGATGCTGTGAAAACTGAACAAACTCTATCCGAACACGATGCAATGTTCGCATTCGCAGCTTGGAATTTCCTTTGATTTTGCAAGGCATTTTGCATGCTGCCCTGCCTGGCACTGGACGCAGATCTCATTTAGGTTATCAACGCTGGTGTATTTTTTGGACTGATCAAAGCCAAAACCGCCGTCTTTAGGTCCTACCATGATTCTGTGATGGTATTGTGTTATTTGTCCTTTTTTGAGTCGTCCTTGTTGTCCCACATGTGCATTGTACCTCGAATCATAAAAGCGCCGACAATTATCGTGACAATTCCTATTATAACAAATGCAATTGCCTTGCCGATTTTGCGTATAACAGACATTATGATTCGTCGAGCTCTTCTTTGGGTTCCTGTTTCTCTGCTCGCTCGCGTTGAATGGTTGTCTTGAGTATTTCCATTTCTTTTTGCATTGCGGCAATTTTTGCATTCAGTGATGACACCACAGAGCTTGCAGCTGCAACTACGTTTTTCTGACTGGTCTTTTCGCTTGCATTCGCAGCCTGGGTTTCAATGAATTTTAGCTCTTTTTTTGCCAGATCTATTTCCTTTTTCTTTAGTTCCTGTTCTTTTCTAATTTCTAATATTTCACTTCTGGCTGCTTCCAGTTCGGTTTTTGTTTCTATGAGGGATTTTGTTGCCTCTTCCTGGGCTTTTCTGCTTTCATTGTAAGAGTTTTGAACTATTTTGATGTTGTTTTTTATTTCCTCGATTTCCGACTTGTATTTTCTGTGCTCTGATTTTAGAATCTCCAAGTCTGTGTTGTTTCGGTTCATCTCATCTAACAATGACTTTTTTTCCTCGATTTCTCTTTTGGTTGATTCCAGTTCTAGTTTTACAACATCAACCTGCTTGAGCAATTGCTGGTGCTGCAGTCTTTGGGCATCCATTTCAGATTTTCTCTCTACTGTTTCTTTTTTTGAGCTCATCAAAGAAGATACCACTCCATCATATTCCGTTTTTGTCTTGTCAAGCTTTTCTGAAACAGAATTGAGATGTTCGGTTTTTGTTTTCAACTCATCTGCGATAATTTCTAGTTCATTTGCAATTCTATCCCTTTGGATTTCTTCTGGGCTTTTTACTTGGACTGGCTCTAGAATTTCTACAGGTGCAGATTCTATGGATTCATCTTGTTTTTTCTTTCTAAAGAGGCCCATGTTTACTCACAATATTCTATCAAGATGAATTTTTCTTTTTGCGGATAAATCTGATGTAAAATCCCGCACCGCCAATGATGAATCCAAGTACGATTAGTGCCAGTCCTTGCTCTGGCTTGGCAGAAAACCACGTAGGCGCAATTATGAACAAAAACGCGCCCAAAATTATGAGGAAAAACCCTCCGCCCTTTTTCTGTTTATTGTGCTCATTGTGTGCCATTTTAGATGTGACGAGATATTGTCTGGGCTACCTTTTTGCGTCCAATATCAATAATGAATGGGCCAATCTTTGGTCCTCTATTTGCATTGATGACTATTTGGTATAGTATCATGAAAAAGTCCTTTGGCTGGACATTGTTCTCTTTGGCAATGTT
>JBJTCW010000105.1:0-4087 GCA_046092065.1 Candidatus Nitrosotenuis sp.
GTGGATGCACTTTCTAAAGCTCATCTAAATTATTACACATCCGTCACATATAACATTGCACTAACATTGTTAAATGGAATTACATTCTACATATCGTGGCTGAATTTTTGGCAAAATGCCAAAGATGTAACACGGAGTTTACCATCCCTGACATGGGACCGTGCATGGATTTAGAGTTCAAATCCTACATAAAAGATTCCGGCTTCATGTGCAAGTGCGGCAAAAATGACTGGAACCTTACACAATAGAATAAGGCGAACTTGTTTTATGCAATGGATGCGGTACTAGAGTTATGGTCCTAGTCTATGTCGGAATTGGAATTGCAGTACTGATTGCCATATTCCTGTTCAAAAAGATACTTTCCTCATCACCCTCAAACGCATTCAAGTTTGAGGTATTTTGCAAAAAGTGTGGCGCCAAAACCGGCGGACTAAAATGCCCCAGATGCGAGAATTCCTCAAAAAAGCAAAGCTGGAGATAATTTAGAAAAAAACAAAGAGCTCAGGGAGTGACATAGTCTGCTCTTGCATGAACTCTTTGCATGTATTGGCTGTCTGAAATTGCTGGCCTGTAGTACGAAAACTGGATCGTATCGCCAGGACTTGATTTACAGTCAGCAACTGTTATTGGGTATCCGTTGCTTCCATCCACTACACATCCCTTTTCAGTTACAGCAATCACAACTGCAGTCTCTGTGACACTAACTGGTATCCAGTGTGCCACTGGGACTATTGTAGTGAGGACTAGTACGGAAAACACCGTAACGCCCAATGTTGTAAACAACACTCGTGGCGTCATCATTTTTTGGACTTGTGTTTGCATGTTTTTTCTCCTCGGGCAATAGTACGTGACTCCGACTTAAAACCCAAGTGGTAGATTACCAAACTAGTACTAACCATGCAAAGCTAGAAATTACCGACTTTCCAATCACATCAACAATCATTTCACATCAAATGATGTGTATCTGATTAGATTCCAGATCTGGATAATTATTTCTATGAAGTGGCCATCTACTGGCAAAAGGCAATGTATCTTGGGATGTTGAACTGGAGATAGCCAAAAATTCGGCCATGATATGTAGAATGTAATTCCATTTAACAATGTTTGTGCAATGTTATATGTGACGGATGTGTAATAATTTAGATGAGCTTTAGAAAGTGCATCCACTGTGGACGTGAATATGAGGGAAACTTTGGAAAGCCGGTATGTTCCACACAATGTGAAAACGAGATATCCTAGGATTTTATCTGCTTGTACTTTATTTTCTGCCCGTAAAAGGGGCAGTAGTTGATTTGTACTTGCGTATTGGAATCATATGATACTGAATCTATGATGGTGAATCTGCCGAATGCATAGTTCCAGCTTGGGAATTTTTTGCAAAACTCTTTGAATTGCTCGCAGCAGTATGCGGTGTTTTTTAGTAATGTATGATCAGAATATGTGCTTCCCTCCGAGATTGGGTCTGGCCTGATTGTTTTGGTGTAGAATGCATCAAATGATATCATCAACATAATGACTGATTTATTGGATAAAGGTGTTACAGTATAGACAAAAATGTAAAATAATAGTAAATTTGAAATTTTACTCTAAAAAGGTCAAATGAGTATGTTCTGTCTTTTCGAAAAGTGCAAAATCTAACCATCTAACTATTATCCCTTGAAAAAAGCGCGGGGGATGGGATTTGAACCCACGGGTCCTTGCGGACATGGGATTAGCAATCCCACGCCCTACCAGGCTAGGCGACCCCCGCTCAAGGTCTGAAAATACCAGTCTGTAAATAAATTCAGTCGTTATTCTTCGCCGGAGCGAGTATAGTGTTCTACTATGCTCTCTAGTGGGATTTTTTTGCCGCCGACTATTTTGAGGTCGACGTGGACTTTTTTGTTTTTGATTGTAATGATATTGTAGGTGTTTTCGAACAATCCTCGGACTCGCTCAGAGGATGCGGTTCCTGCATTTACTATGGATAGACCCTTGAAATTCCAAATCCATGGCCTGTGCTTGTGTCCGCACAAAACCAGATTGACCTTGGTTGCCAAGATAGTTCTAAGAACATCGCCTGCATCAATTACCTCAACTCGTGCAGAACCAGTATCTGGAATTCCAACCAAATGATGGTGCATTGCCAAGATCTTTGTTTTGTTTTCATATTTTTTCATGGTTCTCTCCAGCCAAAGGTTTTGCCTGTATCCTACTTCGCCTTCGTCTCGGTCCGGTCTTGCAGTACCTATTGTTACTACTACAACTCCTTCTCCAAGATCATTTACTGTTTCAAACGGAAAATGCTTTTTGAATAATAGATAGCCAGTATTTCTGTAATCGTGATTTCCAGGTAGTGCGATTATTTTTTTGGTATCCAGTCTTTCAATGAAGGCTTTGCATTTTTCATATTCTTTGGATAGCCCTTCATTTGTAAGGTCGCCAGTAAGTATCACTGCGTCCGGCTTGAGCTCGTTTACTTCTTCTATTACCTGCTCAAAGGTATCTTCTTTGAATTGTGAGCCTACGTGGATATCCGATAATTGTACGATAATCATTATGATTTTAGTTTTGGAAATTATGCTAATGTAGTTTTCTTTTGAAGAGTTAAATAATCAAAATCTTCCCAAAAAAGCTGAATTGGGTAAAAAAGCAACCGTGATCAAAGGAGACGGCATAGGACCCGAAGTAGTAGATTCCATGATAAAGGTCCTCAAGGAATGCAACTCCCAGGTTGAGCTGGTATTAGCTGATGCAGGCTCTGAGCAATGGCAGAAAAATGGCGAAAAAGACCCAACCTACATTCCTGAAAGCACAATGAAATTACTGGAATCAACAAATGCGTGCTTCAAGGGTCCAACTACTACAATACCCAAGCCGGGCGCACCAAGAAGCGTTGCAGTAACATTACGACAGAAATTCGAATTATACTCTAACATAAGACCAATCAAGACATACAAGCGAGTAACTCCAAACCATGACTTGGACTTTGTCTGCTTTAGAGAGGCAACAGAAGGCCTCTACATCGGAATTGAAGTCCAGCTGACAGAAGATGCAGCCATAGCTATTAGAAAAATTACACGTCCTGGGTGTCGCAGATTTATCGGCTCTGCTATCAATTGGGCAAAAAATTACAACATGAACAAGTTTGTTGCAATTACAAAACGCAACATTCTCAAAATGACTGATGGCATATTCTGGGATGAGGTCTGCAAAGCAGGCGCTCAGGTTCCAGGATTAGAAGTTTCAGAAATATACATTGACAACATGATGCAGCAACTGGTGGTAAACCCATCACAGTTCAACGGCGCAGTTCTTGCAAGCACAAATCTGTTCATGGATATTGTATCCGAATTAGCATCGGGCATTATTGGCTCTATTGGACTAGTATATTCATCAAACATGGGTGACAATTATGCCATGTTTGAGGCTGCCCACGGAAGCGCACCATCATTCAAGGGCCTAAACAAGGTAAACCCAACTGCAGCTGTATTATCAGGTGCATGGATGGTTGAATATCTTGGTGAGCGTGATATTCGAGATGCAATCTTTGCAGCTACAGAACAGGTAATCAACGAAGGAAAAGCAGTCACATTTGATATTGGTGGAACTGCCACAACACAACAAATGACTGATGAAATTTGCAGAATTGCCAAGACAAAGCTAAGAAGATAATTCTGCTTTTACAATAATTAATTCTTCAAAGAACAGTTTCTTTTTTGCCAGTATTTTTACATCAAATCCAAGCAATTCGGTTTCTCTGATCAATTTGGTGTAATTTGCCAAAGATGATGTAAGGTATAGCATTTTTCCGCCTGGCTTTAGCCGGTATTTTGCTGATTTTATTATCTGGATTGGTATTTCCAGGCCTTCCTTTCCTCCGTCAACTGTCCTGTCCTGGATTCCATCCGAAGGAAGATACGGCAAATTACAAATGACGAAATCAAATTGTACGCCTAATGCGTCTGCACTAACACAACAAACTCCGTTTTGAATTCGATCATCTTGTGATATAATAGAATCATAATCAATGTCAGTTGCTATTACAAGATCAAAGTTTTTTTCCAAAATCTTTGTCAGATAGCCAGAACCTGTGCCTATTTCTAGC
>JBJTCW010000106.1:0-8330 GCA_046092065.1 Candidatus Nitrosotenuis sp.
CCTACAAGGAGGACTTAGGATTTATGAAAACAGGAACGTTCCAAAAACTCAATTACCTGACATGTAATTGCCGAGATTTAGAATTTAGAGATATTTTGCTATATTTTTGATCAGATTCGAAATTTACATAATTCTCTTAGATTACAAGCATCGCATCTTGACTTGGAATTATGGTGTACCGGCTGGCTGGCACGTGCAGCAATTGAAGCAAAAATCTTCAATGAATCTTGAAGAAAATTTTGGCTAGTTGCATCAACGTACTGGGAATAGACTCTGTGAGGCTCTCTTGTCTTTATGCTGCAGATTCTTATCTCCCACCGTTTTTTTTGGTGAGGGAGATCAAACCAGTCATTTGGTCCTGAAAACTTTTCAAAACTAAACTGGGAATTTAGGTACGTCATTACCTGTAGCATCTGGCTTGGATATGGCTGTGGCATCAAATCGTAAGAGTTCGGATTATTCGTGAATTTATCATCGCGCACAATCAGGGTATTGTCTGATCTCATTATTTTATCGATTCTGCCGAAAAGAGAGACCTGAACTTTATGTGAAGGAAAATTAAACTGCGAACGCATCATTGAAAAGACGTATTCCCTAGCAAATTCGATATCCTCTTTGGAATCCTGAATCTGAGCTGTCGTGACTGGCTCTAATTCAACGTGTTCCTGCTCAAAGATTTCTTCTTCTAGGTGTGCCTTTGCACCACCAATTGTTGCTTTGGAAGGCTTGCCTTTGACTCCCTGAATTGATAGGGGAATTTTGTACTGGCAGTATCCAATTGAATCTGCAAAATCCCTGACTGCCGCATTTACTAAAATCGTATCCTGGAATTGCTTTATACTAATCACGGCGCTGTTCCTGCCAGTGTAACTCTAGAAAAGGAACTGCGATGCAAGCTTTCCATCCTCTGTTAAAAACACATACCGATTCCTGCCGACTTTTTCCTCTTCTATAAAGTTCCAGATATTTTTCAGAGGTGTTATGATGTTTTTGTCAAGCGATGTGAATCTCGCCATTTTGAGATTCTGGGTTGAATTCACGGATATTATTTTCTTTTGGATTGCAATATCAGCAAGCTCGCTCTTTTTAATCCTGCCACGTTCCTTGATGATGGTGCAAATCTCTAATAGTTCTGGCTTTGGCGTCTGCATTTGGTAAGCCACTAGGGGGTGCGTTTTTTTTACACCCGTTGTCTGGGGTTTGTCTACATATGTGACTGGCTCTACGTAGTAAGGCCTTAGGTTTTTTCTATCGTCGAATATCATACATCCCATCATGCATCCAATGGCCTGAATTTTGGAACCGCTTGAAACATTTATGAAAATTTCTGAATTACGATGTTCGATAATTATTTCTTTTACTGTTTTGACAATCTCTAATAGGTTATTTCTGTCTGCATAGACATCCTTGTACTGGATTTTGTTTTTTTTGAGCTGTTTTCTTATCTCATCTGCGTAGGGTTTTGACTTGTCCGCAGAAACATTATTGTGGACTAAGAGATAGACTAAATCCGCCCTGTTTTCTATGGTTGGCGTGACTACGCGCTCTATCTCGAAGCCGACTGGCGCTATGTGTATTCTAGGATTGACAAGCAAATTCATAGTATCTAATTTATGGATACTATTACTAGATAAGGATTTTTAAAAAAAATTTAAAAACACGCAAAAGACTAATGTTCGTGCAAAAATCTCCAGTTAAACTAGTAGTTTCTGAGTGCTATGAACGGGATGATGATTTTAATCGGGTAAGAATGGATAAAGAATCACTTTCTGGAATTGGAGCCAGTACTGGAGATGTTGTACAATTGCTAGGGAAAAAAACTACTGCCGCAATTTGTTTGCCATTATTTTCATCTGATGATAAAAAAAAGATAATTGGCATGGGGCATCTTGTAAGGAAAAATTCGGGAGTTGATTTGGGTGATACAATTGAGGTTAGAAAGATTACCCCAAGACCTGCCAAAATAATCTCTATTCGAACTCTGGATAATTCAGAACCCGAAAATTTGCAATATATTACTGAAGATCTAGCAAACACTCCTGTTACAATTGGGGATATTTTGAGCGTACCGTATTTTGGCAAGAATCTGAAAATGGAGATAATGAAAATATCGCCTGACTCAGATACATTGGTTTTAACAGGACAGACAGTTTTTGAGATTCTCAAATCTGATTAGTATATGTCATTTGAAATGAAAAAAATTATTTAATATCTCGTCTGATTTCTTTAAGATTCTGTCCAATAGATCTCACACATTGATGTATGTCGATACTATCACAGAGCTTGTAGCCTGCCATTGTATTGCGCCATGCAAGACCTCGCTTACCGCATTTTTTACACGTGACCATGATCATTTTCCATTGCGTTTGTTTTCATGAAGATATTTCAAATTTCGAACATTAAAGTTCATGTAGCATAGTATGCAGACTTTGAATACTATATTGAATTCAATTCTGCAATGTGCTGTCTATATTGAGCCTAAAAATCTCGATTATAATGATGGGATTTTAATTAGATAAATACATCAATAGTATCAACAGTATTGATACTATTGTAAAGCAAATTATTAATTGCAAAATACAACCCATCTCATGAAAAACATTAAAACCAAAATTGGCAGAATCACTTACTGCAATTCTGACAAGTCAATAGTGACGGGGCGCGAACATCTATGCAAGTGTTAGATCATAGCGACCTGGAAGCGCAGTTTGGTTTGCTTATTCGCCATAAAAGGGATCATAACAACTGCGTTTTGCTAAAACTGTCCGACCTGAATAAAACTACTAGGTATTATGCGGATTTTAAAAATCAAATCAGTCATAATAAAAAAATTACAGGGGTTAAAAAATGAATTACATAAAAAAGCGAATCAAATCCCTACTCGAGCTGAAGAGTGATAAAAATTTCGGACCTGCAGTGTTGTTAGGAGGCAAGGCTATCATTTTAATGTCCTTTTTCCTGGCAATGCAGACCATAGCCCTTGTCAAACCACTTGAAAGCTCGATTGAAAGGATGCTATCTGATAACATGTTTGTGCTATTCACTTGCTACCTTGCGTTCTTTGTTATTATGGCAGGTAAAGAGATAATCCGCCTTCATCTTTATGCGTTCTCAAAACTGGACTCGATAATTAGAAAAAGTATTGATTTATACTCTGTAAAATATTGGAGAAAAAACAAAAAAGACTCGAAGTTTCTAACTAAATTTGCATCTTCACAAAACAGAATAGTCAGGCCTTTTCTTAAAATGAACCCCAGAAAACGTAATGCATTGATGATGAGCCTGGTTCTTACATATTTGGCATTTGACTATATGCGATTTGGATTGCTCCAGATGTTGACAATTCATTTGGCAAATTTGCTAACTGAACCTCTGGGGGGAATAAAAATTGCAAGTTGATCATCAAAAATATGCGTTGGAATTATTGACTCTGGGCTGGCTGGTTCAAATTCATGATGGGAAATCCGCCAAATTAGCTCCAACCCGACTGGGCATAAAGTCGATTTCAATATATGAGAAAATTATCTCAAATCCTGTATTTTCAAACCCAGGTCGAACTGGCGATAATTCCGCCAAGTATGACTGGCTTTTAAAAAATGGAATTTTAACTAGATACTATGACGTTGAAAACAGATCCGAGGTCATAGCAGTGACTCCCTACGGATATGGCCTGTTTTTTACTATCAAGTCCATGACTGATGAAAGACTCCAAAAAAGACTTGCACGAAGAAAAAAACTGGAACAATTTGTTTCTAGCGCAAAAAAGAACCTCGGGGTTTTTATGGAATTTATCGGAGACGTCAATTCCAGAACAAAATCAGCTGATCTTAATTACGGTGGTCATAGAAAATGACATTTTTTGAAAATTTTGTTCAAAAAAATGGGCTAATCGAGGCTGCTACCAACTCTATAGGAGGATATCCGATTGGATTTGTAATCGGCATAATCGTATTACCACTGTCAGTAAACTGGATTCAAAAAGATCCAATACTGGCTAATCTAGTAATTACGTCAATTTACGTCGGAGTTTCATTTGTGAGGACGTTGATTCTTAGAAATGCCTTTGATGGAAGTCTGGCAAAATTTCTAAAGAAAAAAAGTCAAACTATGCTAGGAGATCAAAAAAATGCAAATAACTGACAGACCTCTCAGATTAGAATCTCATTTTCCCGACGAAGTAATTTCGTATAATATCATCAGATTAGAGGAAGAGAGAATTTTGTATGAATATGATCGACATTTGCATCAAAGATTCCGAGATACTAGAACCTTTGAAGTGTTGGGATTTTACCGTCCGTTTCATTATCATCGTAGCGACTTTCCATGGGGGATCTACGTATACAGAGGTTCTCCCAAAGTCATAGCGCATGAGATGATACAGGCTGGAAGCATAACAAATGAGCCTGTAATTTTTGATGAATTACTAAGACCGGCACTAAATTCCATATTGCTTCACGAGAAATATCACCACGCAATCGAGGCCGCTGTCACACCGTTTCTAATTTCTCAAAATAACGGTAATTCATTGAGATATGATTCGTATCTTGCATTGCAGAATTTGTATCTCAATTCCCCAATGTATAGGGAATTCGAGGAAAAATCATGCAATTCCTTTGTAGCCAGAAATAGATTTGAGCTTGATTTTATTCCCAGAATGCATGGTTCAAGCCTCCCATCATCAGTTGATGTCGGTCCCGCAATAAGGGATTTTATGAAAACCCAGCCACCGGGATACTGTGATTTTGATGCGACGCTCTCTAACACTGAAACTGCAAAAGAGTTATTGAGATTCCTTAATGTCAAAATCCAGCCTACACTTGTAAAATCAATGGCAAAGGCAATGTCGCAAGCCCTGAAAAGAAACATTCCAAAATACATTATAACTTCACCACCTAAGAATATGGAATGAGGGACTAAGACTTGTTAACTGATTTAAACGATAAACAAAAAGAAGCTGTTACTCATACAGGCGGACCACTTTTAATTTCAGCAGGTCCTGGAAGCGGCAAGACTAGGGTATTAATTGAAAGAATATTGTTTTTGCTTTCTAGTGGCGTAAAGCCGGGAGAAATACTATGTTTGACATATTCACAAAAAGCCGCAAATGAGTTAAAGCAGAAAATAGAAGAAAATCCAGAAATTAAGGGAATTATTGATGTATCCGAAATGAATGTAAGTACGTATCATTCATTCTGTAGGACTGTCCTTCGAGATAATGTGCTCCATACTGGACTTGCAATGACTGGCGATGTAATTGATAGATCCCCATTCCTTATTTGGGGAATTAAAAATATCGACACGTTTGGATTTGATGAACATATTGAAGTCAAAAATAATACTAGTGAACTAATCACCACGTTAATAGAAGGCATTAGTGTCTTTAATGCGGAACTAATCACACCTGAAGAATTAGAAAATTACGTTCAATCCAAAATCGGACAAATTACACTAGTCGGCGATGTTGAATTTCAAGAATATTTACACTTGCTTGGAAATCTTGTTAAAATCTACAAGGCTTACAATGAATTTAAGAGGAAAGTTGATGTAATGGACTTTGATGATCTCATAGTTGAAACCAATCGACTACTAACGAATCCACAAAAAATTAATGTCAAGACACGTCTTCAAAACAGCTTCAAGCACATCTTGGTAGATGAATTTCAGGACAATAATTTTGCTCAATTCTCACTACTAAAGAATCTCATTAAAGATGGAAATATCACCGTCGTAGGTGATGATGATCAAAACATTTACCGTTTTCAGGGTGCATACACTACAATATTTGATGATTTTAGGAGAACATTTGATCCACACACTGAAATTTTACTACCGATTAATTATAGAAATCCACCACATCTGATAAATTTCTCTGGAAAGTTTATCAGCCAAGATATACATCGAAGACCAAAAAACATTATACCAGAAAAGCAAAGTGGTGATAAAGTCAATGTAATCGAATGCAGTAATGATATTGCACAAGCTGAATTTATCAAAAATACAATTCTGAGCATAAAAAGTCAAAATCCAGACTATGAATTCAAAGACTTTGCGATTCTTACTAGAAAACAAAAAGACGGGATGATGATTGCAAAATTACTAATTTCAGCAGGAATTCCAATTAATTATAAAGGCAAATCTCAAATTCGTAGCTCAAAAAGTGCCCGACTGATTTTTTCATATCTGAGAATCATTTCAGATCCGACGAAATCCATAATCTCAATTGTTAGAATTCTCGAAGAGCACGGAATTTCACCACAAAATATTGCGCGGATTAATCAAGAGGCAAAAAAGAGAAGCTGGGGCAAAATTGACGGAGATCATGCATTTGAGGTATTATCAGATCTTAACGTCCAGGATCTAACACAACAAACAGAAATTAAAGATGTATACGCGCTATTACAGAGCTTTATCGAACTAGTAAAACAACATACTGTATCACAAACCGTTTACATGATTTCAAGAAATAGAACCCCGATTTACAAAAAAATTTCAAATGATGACTCGATTGAAAACTTTATCGAGCGCTCTATAATTGACGATATAATAGAATCCACACATGACTTTGAAACAGTTTTTCCAAATGGGACTATGACAGAGTTCCTTGAATATGTTGATCAACTTCAGGCTATGGACGTTGAAACAAAGACAAGTCAAATTGATACAAATTCTGTGATGGTCTCTACTATCCATGGGAGCAAAGGACTAGAGTTTAGAACTGTCTTTGTTGCTCATGTTGCAGCACGAAAGATTCCACTGCGGTATACAGAAAATCCATTCTATGTTCCAAATGAACTGGCAAAAGGAGTCATCCCTCCATCTGATCCTAGAGGAGAATTTCTCAGAGAAGAAAGGCGAGTATTCTATGTGGCAATTACAAGAGCAATTGACAATCTGTTCATTACATTTCCCACAAAATATGGCAGCAACATCAGGTCAAATAAAATGTCCAAATTTTTAGAAGATTTGGATCCTAAAAATAATCCAGACGTCAAATATGATACATACGTATTTTCCTCAACAAGAACTGCAACTGATTCGGTGGACGCACTAGATATTTTAATGGAGAAAACAATTGATGAAGTTGCTGATAGATTACAAAGCAATCAGTTTCCCAGTGCAATTCAAAAAATCATTGATCTTGCAAAAATTCATGACTATAAACAATTCAAAAATCAATCACAATTTGATATTGCTAGTCTAATCCCTAACTCTGTTAGTCAAGAAGTATTGAATCAACTAGAAGGACAAGTAGAAAAACTGGGTTTTTCAGGCAAACATCTATCCTTTACTGCATTTGACACTTATCGGGATTGCCCAAAAAAGTTCTGGTATAACTATGTCTTACATGCTTTACCAAAAGAACAGAGCTCACCATCCCTGTATAAAGGAAAAGTTTTCCATGATATCGTTAAAGATTCCGCAGAAAGACAAATGATTGGTAAAGTTGATGATATTGCCGCTCTAAAATCTGAAATTAATTCAAAGTGGTCAAGCAAAGCATATTTTCAACAATCATTGTTTAAGGAAAGCGAGGATCGTTGAACACTTGAAACTGCATTGGTGTCATATCAAAACTGGACCAGTACAAACCCAAATCAGATAGTTGGCACTGAGATTGACTTTACTTTTGAAATTGGCGGGATTCCAGTTGAGGGAAAGATTGATCGTTTAGAAGCCACACCAAACGGAGATCTCGAAATCATTGATTTCAAGACCGGTGGCAAGAACAGGAAAATCGACATGAGAACTGATGGATTACAGCTTTTGATCTATGCTATGGCCTTGCCTCATATTGACAAATACAAAAAATTACCGTCGAAGGTGTCGTATTTTTTTCCAGAAAAAAACCCTGGCGAGCAATTATATCCATTGGATATTGATCAAGCAAAAATTGATGAGGCAAAGCAGGAATTAGAAGGATATGTTACACAAATCAGGAATAAGGAATTTGACGCCACTCCAGAATATATAAAATGCAAGTACTGCCCGTTCAACGATATCTGTGACTCGGTAATAAAATCAAATACTTGAATATGATTTTTTAAAATTTTAATTAGTAGAATTTAGAGTGACAAGTAATCGAAATTAGTTCAATTCTCTGAAGATTCTTTATGCGTAAATACTTTAAGACATTCTAAAATCTCTTTATCATCATGGATCCATTTTTCAGCTTGAATCGGGAGTGGCGACGCATGCCGATCTTCCCATCCTTCTTCAACTAAGTCAGGAATTTTAGTTATTCCTTTCCAAAATTCTATGAATCTTTCGTCGTTTCTGTAAACCCCTTTCATTAAGTGATACTGAAAGTGAATTGTACCGTCGTCTCCAAT